>NZ_JBFBAD010000054.1:0-69565 GCF_040682075.1 Actinoplanes sp. NPDC051411
ATGCGCAGCCCGATCGAGTTCGAGAAGCTCCACACCCCGTCAGATCACGACCGTTGACCCCACACCTCGGGTGTCCGGCATACGGGGGAATCTCACTGAGGGCCCGAAGTCACACAAGTCGAAGGCCCAGACGTCACACGAGCTGAGGGCCCGAAGTCACACAAGTCAAAGGCCAGAGGTCACACGAGCTCAGGTCCCCGAAGTCATACCGGTCGAGGCCCGGAAGTCACGCGGGCTGCGGGCGCCGGAGGCAAGGGCGTCAGGGGGTGTGCAGGCGGCCTGGCTCCAAGGGGGACGGGCGGCCGATCAGGTAGCCCTGGACGTAGTCGACGCCTAGTTCGCGGAGCAGGCGGAGGGTGGGCTCGTCCTGGACGAACTCGGCGACGGTGTGGATGCCGTAGGCCTGGCAGACCTGGACCATCGCCCGCACCAGGACCTGGTCCTGGGGGTTGTCGACCAGGTCGACGATGTACTCGCCGTCGATCTTGACCAGGTCGATCGGGAACAGCCGCAGGTAGCGGAACGACGCGTAGCCCGAGCCGAAGTCGTCGAGGGCCAGTTCACACCCCAGGTCGCGGATGCGGTCGGCGAACCGGCGGGCCTCGCTCAGGTTGCCGATCAGCGCGGTCTCGGTGATCTCGAAGGTCAACCGTTCGGGGGTCGCCCCGTACTGCTTGATCAGCCGCTCGACCTCGCCGGTGAGCCGCGGGTCGCCGACCGAGCGGCCGGACAGGTTGATCTGCAGGTTGCTCTCGGGGTCGTCGGCGGCCAGCTGCATCGCCCGCTCGACCACCCACAGGTCGATGTCGAAGACCGCGTCGAGCCGTTCGGCGATGTCGAGCACCTGGATCGGCGACTGCGGCCCGTCGGCCTCGTCGAGCACCCGCAGCAGCAGCTCGTGCCGGGTCACCCGGTTGGACTGCAGTTCGAGGATCGGCTGGGCGTAGAGCGTGAACCGGTCGGTGTCGAGCGCGTCGGCGACCCGGCTGCGGTAGCGCCCCTGCCGGTCGCGCACCGCGATCGGGTGCGGCACCATCGTGAGCGGCCGGCCGGCCTCGCGGGACTGCCGCCATGCCTGCTCGGCGTCGATCAGCAGGTCGTGGCTGGTCGCCTCGGCGTCCGGCCGGAAGCGCACCAGCCCGCCCCAGGCCCGCGCCCGCAGCCAGGTGTCGGGCAGCACGAACGTCTGCGTGCGCAGCGCCTCGACCAGCAGTTCGGCCTGCCGGCGGGCCATCGCCCAGGAGTCGCCGGTCAGCAGCAGCGCGATCTCGTTGGGGCCGACCCGGCCGAGCAGGGCGTCCGGCTGGGCGAGACCTTCGAGGACCCGGGCGGCCCGGTGCAGCAGGTCGGCGTTGAGCTCCGGGCGTACGCCCTCGCCGTCTTCCGCGACGCGGTCCGGCTGCACCCGGATGACCAGCACCGCGCCGCCGCCGAGCCGCAGGGCCCGGTCGACCTCGTCCGCGAAGCGGGCGCGGGTGAGCAGGCCGGTGGCCGGGTCGGGGTCGACGATGGGCGATTGCACGGTCTCCCCTCGCCGGGCCAGCCGGGCGATCTCGCGGCGGGCCCGTTCGCGGGCCGAGACGTCGATCAGGGTGCCGCGGATGCCGCGCACCGTGCCGTCGGGGCTCTTCACCGGTTCGAGCCGGCAGTCGACGTCGAACCAGCTGCCGTCGGTGCGCAGCAGGCGCACGGTGACCCGCACCGGGTTGCGGCTGGTCCAGGTGCGGGTGATCGCCCCGAGCGCGCGGGCGTGGTCGTCGCGGTGCACGTAGCGGGCGAGCACCTGGCGGCTGACCTCGTGCTGGACGGGCGGCTGGCCGAGCATCGCGCGCAGCGGGGCCGACCAGACGATGTGGTCACCGGTCGCGGTGTAGGAGAACCAGGCCGGCCCGGCGGCCGGGGTGCGGTCCTCGATCGGGCTACGCGGCTCCGGGAGCACGGGCGGCACAGAGTGCCGCTCCTCCGGTGCCGCCATCAGGTTCGCCTTCTCTCCTCGACCCGCGTTAGTTCCTGAACTATTACGACCCGTCACAAGGCCGCGATAACAGTGCACGTCCGCGTCAATGTTTTGGCCGCGCGCGCCACAAACCCGGGAACAGCAGCTTCTCGCCCGATCAGAGTAGGGAATCAACCGATCGGATGACCACTGCGCTCCGTATATCTCACTCCCCACTACGGTCGTATCCATGACGGACAGTTACTGCCAGTGTTGAACGTGGAACCTAGTGCGACTCCTACCCCGATAGCCGGTAGGACATGCACGCTGCGCGGTCGCGAAAAGACCTTGGGTAGCGCTGGCTATGGTGGCGAAGAGACCCCGACGCGAGGACTTGGGCATGGGCATCATCCGAGACATGCAGCGTGTGCACGCCACCCAGGCGGCCGACGCGCAGCGGGCCAACACGGCCGCCGCACAGCAGCGCGACCTGATCCGGCGCAACGCCGACCTGGCCATCGCCGCGGCGCAGCAGGCCGCGTCCGACGCCGAACGCGAGCGTGAGCAGCGCCGGCTCTACAACGAGGCGCGCACGGCCGGCGCGGCGGCGGCCAACGCCGAGGTGCGGGCCCGGCTGGCCGACCTCGACGCGCTGCTGCTCTCCACGCTGGACGTCGACGACCACATCGACCTGCAGATCTTCAAGAAGCCGGTGACCGTGCCGCCGTTCGACCCGGGACCGCTGGCCACGGCGGCGCCCGAGCCGGTGTGGGACCGCTATCTGCCACCGCAGCCGCGCGGCGTCGGCAAGATCCTCGGCGATCGTCTCTACCAGCAACAGACCGCTGGGGCCCGGCGCAACTACGAACAGGCGCGGGCCCGGTGGTCCGAGGGCGAGGAGCGGCGCCGCCGGCAATTGGCGGCCCGGCGCCGGGCGTACGAGGAGAGCCGGCGCAAGTACGAAGCCAAGCTCGTCGCCTACAACGCCGAGGTGGACCGTTTCGCGGCGGCCGTGGCGAGCGCCGACCCGGCCTCGGTGGTCGAGTATTTCGCGATGGTGCTCGGCAACTCGGTCTATCCCGACGACTTCCCGCAGCACTTCCGCCTGGCCTACCTGCCCAAGCAGCGCCACCTGCTGATCGAATACCACCTGCCGCCGGTCGAGGTGGTCCCGGTGGTGAAGGAGTACCGCTACGACCGCGTACGCGACGACCTGGCGGCGATCCCCCGCGACCAGTCCGAGATCCGCCGCCGGTACGTCGAGATCATCGCCCAGGTGACGCTGCGTACGGTCCACGAGATCGTCGAGGCGGACCGCGGCGCCCTGGTCGGCCAGATCTCGTTCAACGGCATCGTCGACACGATCGACCGGCGTACGGGCCGGTTCGTCCGCCCGTGCCTGGTCTCGCTGAAGACCGACCGGGAGACGTTCGCCGCGATCAAGCTGCGCCGGGTCGACCCGGTGGCCTGCCTCACCCACCTCCAGGGCGTACTCTCGCCGACGCCCGACGAGTTGAGCGCGGTCCAGCCGATGGTCGACTTCGACCGGGACGCCGACCGCGACTTCACCGAGGAGTTCAACGTCCTGGCCGAGATCGACGAGCGGCCCAATCTGGTGACGATGGGCGCGGACGCCTGGGAGCTGACCCTGGCCGACCTGTTCGGCGTGATGGGCCTGCAGATGGGGCGCCCGGTCCGCACCGCGCAGGGCGCCCGCTGGCACGCGACCGACCCGCGGCCGGTCTTCGGCGGCCCGGTCGTGGTCTATGCGACCCGCGGCGTCCCGGCCGGCGCGGCGGCGGCCCACTCGCTGGCCGGCGCGGTGGTCGCGGCCGGCGCGACGAAGGGCATCCTGGTCGCGCTGGGCGGCATCGACGCGGAGGCCTACGAGGCGGTCGCCGGCCGGCCGCTCGAGCTGATCGACGGTCCGGCCCTGGTCACCCTGCTCGCCAAGTACAGCGGCGTGAAGGCTCGCATCGAGCATCCCGAGCACGTCGTACGGGTGTCCTAGAATTCGGAGAATGCCGGAGCAGCTGGAGTCACCCACGACGATCCGGGACCGGGCCGTCGCGGTGGCCGACTACCTGCTCGCGGTGCGCGCGCAGATGGAGCGCCCCGCACGCACGGTCCCGGCCGACGCGCACTGGCTCGCCACCCTGCCCGACCACCCGGACTGCCAGGTCGGCCCCGATCCCGCCGGCACCTCCTGGCTGCGCGTGGGCCGGCCCGACCTGCCGCCCCCGGTCGGGGTCCCGGCCGAGCTGCGCCGCCGCCTGCGCGAGGGCGTCACGGCCACCCAGGTGCCCGAGGCGTCGGACGACGCCGACCCGGCGCCCGACGACTTCGAGGTCTGGCGCGAGCAGGCGTGGCGGCCCTGGGCGCTCGCCACCGCCGAGGCCGAGAAGACACGCACCCTGCACCGGCAGCTGTTCGACCTGATGCACTCGGTCGATATGGCCTCGGCGACCACCGAGCTGGTCTGGGGCCACGGCCTCCTCGAGACCACGATCAACGGGCAGCGCGTGCGCTATCCCCTGGTCGCGACCCCGGTCCTGATCGAATACGAGCCGGACAGCTCGCTCGTCACGGTCTCCCCGGCCGGGCCGTCCCGGTTGCAGACCGACGCCCTGAACGGGCTCGACGAGCGCTACCTCGCCCAGCTCCTCGCGCTGGCCGGCCCGGCCGGCACGCTCGAGGTCGACCTCTTCAACGACCTCGACCGCCGGGAGCTGTTCGAGCGGGCGCTCGGCCGGCTCGGCTACGACCGGGTCGTCGCCGGGGCCGACGCCGAGATCTCGGCGCCGCACATCAAGGACACCGGGGTGCTGTTCGCCCGGCCCAAGCAGCGGCTGCTGCGCGGCTTCCTCGAGAGTCTGCGCGACCGCCTGCTGGCCGGCGACACGTCGAGCGTCGGCGCGCTGTCGGCGATCATCGCCCACGAGCCGAGCAAGCTGCGCATGCCCGATGACCGCCCCGAGGAGTGGACGCGGGTCGGCGAGCGGCTGCTCATGCCCCTGCCGACCAACGAGGCCCAGGAGTCGATCGCCCGGCGCCTGGCCCTGCACCGCAACGTGGCCGTCCAGGGCCCGCCCGGCACCGGCAAGACCCACACCATCCGCAACCTGATCTGCCACCTGATGGCGAACGGCAAGCGGGTGCTGGTCGTCGCCCAGAAGGAAGATCCGCTGCGGGTGCTGCGCGACGGCCTGCCGGAGGAGATCCAGCCGCTCTGCCTGGCCGTGCTCGGCCGCACCACCGATCAGCTGGTGCAGCTTCAACTGGCCGCCCGCGAGCTGTCCGACCGGGCCGCCACCCTCGACCGCGACGCCGAGGCCCGCCGGGTCGAGCGGCTGACCGGGCTGCTCGAGGAGTCCGAGCGGGAGCTGGCGGCCGCGCTCGGCGGCCTGCGGGCGATCGCCGAGAGCGAGGCCGTGACCTATCGGCTCGACGGGGCCGATCTCACCCCGGTCGAGGTCGGGGCCTGGCTGCGGGAACGCGCGGCCGCGCACGGCGGCATCCCCGATCCGATCGGCGGGCCGCCGCCGCTCGACGAGTCCGAGTTCGCCGAGTTGCTGCACCTCGCCGCCACGATCACGCCGGAGGACCGCCGGCGGGCCCGCGCCGAGATCCCCGACATCTCCGGTCTGCCGTCCGCGGCCACGACCGCCGAGCGCCGCGAGCGCCAGACCGGGCTGGCCGAGGAGGTCGAGCGGCTGCGGGAGGCCGGGCTCGACCCGGATGCGGTCCGGGCGGCCGGCCCCGACGGCCTCGCCCAGATGCGGGCCGACCTCGGCGACGCCCTCGGCTGGCTGCGCCGCCGGGAGGGCTCGTGGACCGACCGGCTCGGCCGCCTGCTCAACGACGAGCACTGGCGCACGGTCTGGACCGATCACGTCACGGCCACCGAGGAGCTGCTGTCCGAGCTGGCCGGCCTGACCCGCGCCCTGGCCGGCCACCAGGTCGAGGTCCCGCCGGCGCTCGTCGCCGAACCGAAACGCCTGATCCTCCAGCTGAGCGAGGTCCGGCAGCGCTTCGCGGCGGGCCGCGGTCTCAGCCGCCTCCTGCAGGCGGCCCTCTTCCGGCTGGCCGAGGAGATCCACGTCGACGGCGAGCCGTTGCGCACACCCGAGGACGTCGACGTGGTGACGGCGTGGGTGCGGCGCCGGCAGGTCCGCGGCCGGCTCGGTGCCCACTGGACGGAGTGGATCGCCCGCCTTCAGGTGCCGTCGCCCGACAGCCCCGATCCCGAGATCTGGGCGGGCGCGCTGCTCGCCGACGCGAGGCAGTCGCTCGACTGGGACGTACGGTATTGGCCCCAGCTCGCCGCGAGGCTGGCCTCGTGCGTACCGCAGTTTGATCTTGATCTTGATCCCGCGGCCCTGAGCCGCGCCGCCGACCTGCTCGCCGCGGCGCGCGCGGTCTTCGATCTCGATGAGCTCGCCGCCGCCGAGCGGGCGGCTCGGCAACGCCTCGCCGCGTGGCCGCGGCTCGCGCAGGCGTGGCTCTCTCTCGCCGGGTGGGACGAGGCGCTTTCCGATGTACGCGGGTTGACCGCGCTCCGACCGCGGGCGGACCGTTGCGAAGAGCTGCGCGCGAGGGTGGCCGCCGCCGCCCCGGCCTGGGCCGCGATGATCGACGCCGGCCGGGTGCCCGAGGTCTCCGGCCGCGCCTGTCTCGACGCGTGGGCGTGGCGGCGCGCGCAGACCTGGTTCGACGACGTCATCGGCCGGGTCGACCCGGCCGTGCTGTCCCAGCGGGTCGAGTCGGCCCGCGACAAGATCCGCCGCCGCACCGGCGAACTGGTCGTCGCCTCGGCCTGGCTCGAGGTCTCGCGCGCCCTCGACGACCGGCGCCGCGCCGCGCTGGCCGACTGGACCACCGCCCTCCGCAAGATCGGCAAGGGCACCGGCCGCAACGCCGCGGCCTGGCAGGCGCACGCCCAGCGGGCCATGGAGTCGGCGGTCGAAGCCGTGCCGGTCTGGGTCATGTCGGTCGACCGGGCGATCGAGCAGTTCGCCGGCGGCGCCCGCTTCGACGTCGTGATCGTCGACGAGGCGTCGCAGGCCGACCTGTTCGCCCTGCCCGTGCTCGCCCTGGCCGAACGCGCCGTCGTGGTCGGCGACGACCAGCAGATCGGCCCCCAGCTGGGCTTCGTCGGCACGGTCAGCGGCCTGATCCACAGTCACCTCGACGACGTGCCGTCGGCCGAGCACTTCGACCCCGAGTCGTCGCTCTACGACCACGCCGTGCGGCGATCACCGGAGCGCATCCTGCTCACCGAGCACTTCCGCTGCGTGCCGCCGATCATCGAGTTCTCGTCCCGCCACTACTACGACGGCAAGATCATGCCCCTGCGGGCCGACCGGCCGTCGGTCGCCCCGCTGCGCACGGTCTTCCTGGCCGACGGGGTGCGGCAGCCGCTGGCCGGCTTCGGCGACGTCAACCTGGCCGAGGCCTCCGCCCTGGTCGATCAAGTGGTGCGGATCGTGGCCGACCCCTCCTATCGCGGCAAGACGCTCGGCGTGATCAGCCTGCTCAGCACCAGCGGTCAGGCCGGCTACCTGCTGTCGCGGTTGCGCGAGGAGATCGGCGAGGACGAGATCCAGGCCCGGCGGCTGCGGGTCGGCGACGCCTACACCTTCCAGGGCGACGAGCGCGACGTCGTACTGGTGTCCATGGTGGTCTCCGACAACGACCCGAAGGTCGCCGCCTTCACCCGCCGCGAATACCACCGCCGGATCAACGTGGCGGCCTCGCGGGCCCGTGACCAGCTGTGGGTTTTCCACTCCGTGCGGGCCGCCTCGCTGCCGGTCGACGACGCGCGGTCGCTGTTGCTGACCTACTTGGCGAACGCGGGGATGGTCGCCGATCCGGACATCTCAGATTTGTCGGTCAAGTGCGAGTCGGACTTCGAGCGGGACGTGCTGCGCCGGCTGACCGCGCGGGGCTACCGGCCGATCCCCCAGTTCCGCCTCGGCGCCTACCGCATCGACTTCGTGCTCAACGCCCCCGACGGCCGACGCCTGGCCATCGAATGCGACGGCGACGCCTACCACGGCCCCGAGCAGTGGGAGAGCGACATGCGCCGGCAGGCCGTACTCGAGCGGGTCGGCAACTGCGTCTTCGTCCGCATCCGGGGCAGCATCTTCGCCCGCGAGCCGTCGGCGGCGATGCGACCGGTCTGGCAGCGCATCGAGGAGCTGGGCATCGTGGCGCCGCCCCGGCGTACCGTCCTCGAGATCGGCCAGTGGCAGGGCTCCGGCTCACCGACCGCCCGCCGCCTCGCCTCGGGCGCCTCCGACCTGGCCGCCATGATCCCCGGCGACCGTCACGTCCGCGTGCCGATCGCCGGCGACCTGGCGGCCAACCTGGAGGCCGCGCGCGCCATCGGCTTCGACGACCGCACGGTCACCGTCGGCGGCGACTGCGGCGTCGAGCTGGCACCCGTCGAGGCGGCCCTGGCCGCGCACGGCGACGGCCTGACGGTCGTCTGGTTCGACGCGCACGGCGACCTCAACACTCCCGGATCGTCCCCGTCCGGCGCCTTCCACGGCATGGTGCTGCGAACCCTGCTCGGCGACGAGGGCCCGCTCTCCCCGCAGGCCAAGCTGCGGCCGTCGCAGGTGGTGCTGGCCGGCGTCCGCGCGCTGGATCCGGCCGAGAAGCAGTTCGTCACCGACCACGACATCGCCCTCGTCCCGCCGGGCGAGCTGGCCGACCTGCCCACGGTCGTCGCGGCCGCCGGCACCCGAGCGGTCTACGTCCACATCGACCTGGACGTCCTCGACCCGACCACGTTCGCCTCGGTCGGCTGCCCCGAGCCGGGCGGCGTGACCCCGGCCGCCCTGGCCAAAGCCGTCCGGTCGGTCCTCGACCGGTTCCCGCTAGCCGGCCTCGGCATAACCGAATACGAACCGTCCGAGGACCGCGACCGCGACACCCTCCGGGCCCTGGTCGAAGCGCTCTTCACACCCACCGCCCCGCGGTGACCTCGGCCCGCTCCCCTCGAAGATCCGCTTTACTTCCCGCCCGCCCGCGGTGACCTCGGCCGGCTTCTCTCGAAGATCCGCTTTACTCGCGCCAGCCCGCGGTGATCTCCAGGCGCTCCCGCCAGAGCTCGACCGCCGCCCGCTCGGTCCGTGCCCGCACCGCGGCCTCCGGCCCGGCATAGCGCTTCACCACCGTCACCCCGTCGCCGCGAGTGTCGTGGCTGTATCCGTGCCGCATCCGCTCCATCACCCGGCATTGTTCCGTCTACGCTCGCCCGGGTGCATGTCCATCTGGTTGGCCCGCACGGCCTGACCGACCCCGAGCTCACCGACGCCGCCACCCTGCTGGCCGACCTCGTCAGCCAGGGCGCCGCCCTGGGCTGGGTCGATCCACCGGCCCCGGCCGAGGTCACCGCCCTGCTCCGGGACGTCTGGACCGCTCCACCCGGCGACACCGCCCTGGCCGTAGCCATCGACGACGGCCACGTGACCGGCCTCGCCTACTGGCGCCGCTACGACCGCCCGACCCACCGCCCCCACGCCGACGTGGAGAAGGTCGCGGTAAAGCCGTCCGCCCAGGGCCACGGCGTAGGCCGCCACCTCATGACCACCCTGATCGCCGCCGCCCGCACGGCCGGCGTCGAGGTCCTGACCCTCGACCTGCGAGCCGACAACACCCGGGCCGCCACCCTCTACGAGTCCCTGGGCTTCCGGCGCTACGGCCTCCTGCCCCGCTTCGTAGCGGTCGGCGGCCTTCGCTACGACAAGCTGTTCTACGCTCTCGACCTGCGCTAATTCCGCTTCTCCTCAGGGTCGCGCCCGGCGGCCGCGCGGCCTCCGTCGAGCGGGATGACGGCTCCGGTCAGGAAACGGGACGCCTCGGAGAGCAGGAACGCGACCACGTCGGCGACCTCCGCCGGCTTCCCGGTCCGGCCGAGCGGCTGCAACGACGCGATCTCCCGGTCGAAGTCGCGGCGTTCGGCGGCGGTCAGGTCCGCGACCCGGTCGGTCGCTATCGAGCCGAGGGCGAGGGCGTTGACGCGTACGGCCGAGGGCCCGTAGTCAACCGCGAGGGCGCGGGTCAGCCCTTCGATGGCGGCCTTGGCCGTCGCGTACGGGAGAGCGCCGCGCACCGGGCGCCGAGCCTGATGCGACGAGATGTTGACGATCGACCCGCCGGTGCCGGCGTCGAGGAAGTGCCGCACCGCCGCCGCGCTTCCGGCCAGGACCGGCGCGAGGTTGCGTTCGACCAGCTCCATGACCGGGCGGCCACCCGACCGATGAAGCCACGCGTCGCGGAACACCGCCGCGTTGTTGACCCAGCCCCGCAGGGTGCCGTGGGAGGCCGCGAGCCCGGCCGCCCGCGAGGCCACTTCGTCGTCGGCCGCGTCGCCGACCAGCGGGATCATCCGGTCGTGGGCCCAGTCGAGCGCGTCCGGATCGAGCTCGACGACCACCACGCCGGAGCCGTCCTCCAGCAGCCGCTCGACGATCGCCCGGCCGATCCCGCGCCCACCCCCGGTAACCACATGCATGTCCATAACCGCGTTGATGCCCCAAGACCCCAGCCGCCGCGCCGTTGACTTGGTGACCGCCCGCCGCACCGTGGCCCCTTCGACGCGGTGACCGCCCGCCGCACCGTGGCCCCTTCGACGCGGTGACCGCCCGCCGCGCCATGGCGCCTTCGACGCGGCGACCGCCCGCCGCGCCGTGGCGCCTTCGACTTGGTGATCGCCCCGCTTGTGTTATCGCAGCTGATTTTCTGACGCCCGCGGGGTGTGCGGGCGGCAGAAAATCATCTCCGATGGCACAAGCCCCAAAGGGGCGATCATTCGCGGAGCGAAGCGCAGCCAGCTAGCACAGCCGGCTAGCACAACCGGCTAGCACGGGAATTGCATGCGCCGCGGCCGCGGGATGACCGGGGGTGGCAGGGGCAGGTCGTCGAGGTGGCTCCAGTTGAGAGCGCCGTTGTCGGTTGACTTGATTTCGCCCAGGCAGGCGCGCAGGAGGCCCAGGTTGGGGGCACCCGCATAGCCGGCGATGACGACCTCGGGCTTGGGCTCGATCTTGGCGATGGCGGCGCAGATCTTGGCGACCTCACGCTCGTCGACGGCGTCGAGTGGAAGGGGGGATTCGGCTTGCGACCGGCGCCACGGGGGGCCGAACCGGCGCAGGAGTTCGCGGGCGAGCCGGCCGAACGAGCGGCCGACCTCGACGTCGCGCATCGAGACGCGTGCGGACTGGCCGTAGCACCACGGGACGACGACGTGTCCGTTGATGACGACCAGTTGGTAGACGGACTTCGGCACAGTAATGATTTCGGCACCGGGGAGGGTGCCCAGGAACAGCACCAGTTCCTCGTAGGGGAGCGACCATCGCGGATTCGCGAGCACTCGTTCCATCGTCTGCGTCATAGCGGGGTGCGCGTTGACCTCGCGGTCGATCGCGGTGCTCAACGCTTCGGGGACTCGGGTCCAGAGCTCGCCGGCAACCTTCTCACCGAACTGCTCGACGACCCATTCGCTAGGACCGACCAGAACGTCTGGGCGCATACATACCACCACCGTCCGTGTCGCTGGCGCTACTGCTGGCTAGAAGAGTTCCACTTCCGGTGATCGACTGGAAGGGTTGATTCCGGCCATCTCAGAAACGCCGGTGAATGAAATCTTGTGCGACGCCCGAAACGTTGCCACGACGACGGAGCAGCAGGTCAGGAGGCTGCGAAACATGCAACTTGCACGGCGAACCGCTCGTGCAAGTTGCATGCCGGCTTCGCTATTCGGCCTGAGTCGACAGTCAATCAGGGGGATATTTCAGAGTGATGTCCAAGACGCAAACACCCACTCATAGTGACGATCAACTATCCCCTCACCAGCACGAAAACGTATTCTCCCGAGCCCGCGCGGCGAGGCCGCGGAGATCATTTCGGCGCGCCCCCGGAGGCCGCCCGGTCTAGCCGGATTGCGCGCCAGCCGAAGTCGCTAGGTCGCAGCCGACCAGATACGTGTCGGATTTCCGTCAGAAGCTCGCCACAGCCGTCCGACTGGGGCGAATTGTCCGGCTTACCACCCGGGCGGCCGGTCGATCCACAGGGGACTTCGAAGCGAGCCGGGCCAGATCGCGAAGCAACTCCAACGCCGTCGCCCGGCCGCACATCGTCGGCGGGAAGCGCTCCTCGGCCACCGGGACGAGCCGGTCGCGGAGCAACGCGCGCATCTCCCCATCGGCCTCCGACCCGAACATACCCAGATCGAGCCGACCCGAATCGTCCGCCCGCACGTGATCGATGTCGGCCGCCAACCGCTGCTGTTCCACGTTCATCGCGAGAAAGCCGACCACCCAGCAGAACAACCACCCGGTCGCCTGCCATCGTTCGTCGCCGCCTAGCGAGATCACCCCTGGCATCGTCGCCACTCCCCGCCTGAGTCGAATACCTCCGAAAGTCAAGGCCGGCGCCTCCGGCACCGGATAAGAATCTGCCGGTCACCCTGGGCGATCCAGGCTTCTGACGTACGCCGTCACCACGCGCGAACTCACCCACGAACCGGGACATGTCCCCCTCGCCGCGCTACCGTGCCCCGGTGATCGCGAACGAGATCGTCAGCCCGTCCACCGAGGCCGCGCGGGTGGTCGACGCCGTGCTGCGCGACCTGCGCTCGGGCGAGCACCGCGGCGTGGTGGTCGACTCGCCGCCCGGCGCCGGCAAGTCGACGCTGGTGGTGCGGGCGGCCGGCGTCCTGGCCGCGGCGGGCGAGCCGATGATGATCGTGGCGCAGACCAACGAGCAGGTCGACGACCTGATCGAACGGCTCGGCGCGCGCTCCCCGCAGATCACGGTCGGCCGCTTGTCGGCGGTCGACTACGAGCCGTCCGAGCGGGTGCGCGCCCATCCGGCCTGCCGGGTCGCGCCCAAGGTCGCCGACCTTCGGACCCCCGCGGTCACGATCGGCACGGCCGCCAAGTGGGCGACGGTCACCGAGGGCACCTGGCCGTGGGCGATCGTCGACGAGGCGTACCAGATGCGGTCGGACGCCCTGCTCCGCGTCGCGTCCCGCTTCGAGCGCGCCCTGTTCGTGGGTGACCCGGGCCAGCTCGACCCGTTCTCGACGGTCGAGGTCGAGCGGTGGATCGGCCTGTCGTGGGACCCGATGCAGAGCGCCGTCGCGGTGCTTCTGCGGCACAACCCCGACCTGCCCGTGCACCGGCTCCCGGTCTCGTGGCGGCTGCCGCACTCGGCCGCCCCGGTCGTCGCCGAGGCGTTCTACCCGTTCACCGGGTTCCGGTCGGGCACCGGGCCGGGCGACCGGGTGCTGACCTTCGGCAAGCCGGCGTCCTCGGTGCACGACGAGGCGCTCGACCGGGCGCTCGACCGAGCGCTCGATCAGGCCGCGGCCACCGGCTGGGGCCTGCACGAGCTGCCGGCCCGGTTCACGATCCGCACCGACGCCGAGGCGGCCGCGGCCTGCGCCGGCCTGGCCGCGCGAGCCCTGGAACGCGAGGGCGGCACGATCTCGGAGGCGGGCGAGGGCCGGCTGACCGCCGACCGGATTGCCATCGGCGCCGCCCACCGCGACCAGGCGGCGGCCATCCGCTCGTTGCTGCCGCCGGGAGCCGCGGGCGTCACCGTCGACACGGCCAACCGGCTCCAGGGCCGGGAGTACGACCTGACGATCGTGCTCCACCCGCTCTCGGGGCGGCGCGACGCGACCGCGTTCCACCTCGAGTCGGGGCGGCTCTGCGTGCTCACGTCGCGGCACCGGCACGCGTGCGTGGTGGTGGCCCGCGACGGCATCGCCGACCTGCTCGACGCCCACCCCTCGACCGAGCCGGTGCACCTCAACGTGCCGGTCAAGTTCCCCGACGGCTGGGAGGCGAATCAGGCGATCCTCGCGCATCTGCATCGTTGAGCGCGCCGGCGCGGGGAAATATCGTACAGTTGTTCTAATGTCGCTCACGGCCGCGTTGGCTTATGCCCGGCACGGAATCCCCGTCCTGCCGGTCCATGAGCCCGCGCCCGGCGGCGGGTGCTCGTGCGACAAGGGGACGCGTTGCGACAGCCCGGGCAAGCACCCGCGCCTGCGCCACGGTCTCAACGACGCCAGCACCGACCCCCGGCGGATCGAGCTGTGGTGGCACCGCTGGCCCGGCGCCAATGTCGGGCTCCGCACCGGCATCGCGATGGATGTCGCCGACGTCGACTCCGAAGAGGGCTGGCACGGCCTCTGTCACCTGATGGGCGGCGAGATCCCGGCCGGCCCCCAGGTCCGCACCGGCAGCGGGGGCCGGCATTTCTGGTTCCGCCCGACCGGCTTCGGCAACCGCGTTCACCTGCTGCCCGGCCTCGACTGGCGCGGCATCGGCGGCTATGTGGTGGCGCCGCCCTCCCGGCATCCGCGCGGCGACTACCGCTGGCTGCGCGGGCCGGCCGAACCTCTGCCGGAGGGCTCGGGCACGCTTCGCGCGCTCATCGAAGGCCCAAAGATCATGCCGGTCGCCCGGCGACCGATCACCCACCCCGACCGGTACGCCTCGGCCGCCCTGACCGCCGAGGCCGACCGGGTGGCCCGCGCGAGCGTCGGGGCCCGTAACGACACCCTCAACCGGGCCGCCTTCGCGCTGGGCCGGCTGGTCGGGGCCGGCCTGCTCGATCCGGTCGACGTCGTGCGGGAACTGGACGCGGCGGCCCGTTATGCCGGCCTCGGTCGCACCGAGGTCCGCCGGACGATCCGCTCGGGCCTCAGCGCGGGCCGCCGCGCCCCGATCGACCCGGATCACGGTCGCCGGGCCGCCTGACGGGACCCCGGGCCCATACAGCCAGCTGCAATCGAGTTGTGACGATGCCGTCCCGTGGCGTGTTTGTCGGGTTGGCCCAATGATGGAGGCATGACCGATCAACGCCGACTGAAGCCGTACTCCGTCGAGTTCGCCCTGCCCGCGGGCCGCGACGAGGTGTGGGACACCGTCACCCAGCCGGCGGCGATCCGGCAGTGGTTCGGGTGGGACTACGACGGGCTCGACGCCGAGATTCAGCAGATCTTCGTCGACCAGGCGACGCTGCTCGCCCCGGAGCGGATGGGCTGGGCCGACGGGTCCTATCTGGAGGTCACCGGCGACGACGACCGGGCCGTGGTGCGGGCGGTCCGCGAGGGGCCGGTGCCCGACAACCCCGACGCGTACGACGCGATCGAGGAGGCCTGGCGGGCCTTTCTGGTGCAGTTGCGGTTCCTGATCGAGAGGCGGCCCGCGGGGGTCCGCCGCACGCTCTACCTGACCGGCGAGACCACCGGCCGGCAGGCGTTGTCGCTGGCCGAGACCGAGTGGCAGGCGGTCGGCCGCCGGGTGTCGTGGACCGTCGACGCCGACGGCTTCCTGGTCGTGGTGGCCGGGCGGGTGCCGCTGACCGGGCCGTCGGCGGCGCGGATGGAGGTCACGGTGTCGACCTACGGCCTCGACGACGACGCCTTCGAGGCGCGCCGCGAGGAGTGGACGAAGAAGTGGGCCCCGCTGGCGGCCGACGCCGACGTCACCGCGGGCGACGAGCCGTCACCCCAGCGCCCTTGAAGTCCAGCGCCCGTGAAGTCCAGCGGCCCTAAAGGTCCGAGGAGTCGAGACCGTAGTCGCGGTGCACGACCGCGACGCGCACGCGATAGTCGGTGTACCAGGCGGAACGGCCCCGGCGCTGGGCGATGAGGTGCGCGGCGACCTGCTTCCAGCCCCGGGCGGCGTCCTCGTCGGCCCAGTACGACACCGTGATGCCCAGGCCGGCGTCGCGCGCCGACTCGATGCCCAGGTAGCCGGGCTGGTCGAGGGCCCGCTCCTCCAACGCCCGCGCCATCGCCCCATAGCCGTTGTCACCCTCGGTGCGCGTCGACGTGAAGATGACCGCGACGTAGGGCGGCGACGGCGTGGCGGCGAACGGCATGCCCACACCTTATTGGGGCTGTTCGGCGCGGTGTGGGCCGGTGCGCGACCCGGTACGCTGACATGCCTTACCTGCCGAGGGGCGACGATGCTGCAGGAAGATCGGGTGGGGCGGGCCGCGAACAGCGTGCTCGTCGATCCCGCGCGCCTGCGATCGGTCGAGCGCCTCGGGGTGGGCTCGCGGGCCGATGCCGCGTTCGAGCGCATCGCCGGCCTGGTGGAGCAGCTGATCGACGTGCCGGTCGCGGTCGTCACCGTGATCGACGGTGACCGTCAGTTCCTGCCCGGGCAGGTCGGCCTGCCCGAGCCGCTGGCCACGACCCGCGAGACGCCGCTGAGCCACTCGTTCAGTCGCCACGTCGTCGAGAGCGGCCGCGTCCTGGTCGTCGGCGACGTTCGCGAGGATCCGCAGATGCGCGACAGTCCGGCCATCCGCGAGCTGGGGGCGGCCGCGTTCGCCGGGGTGCCGGTCACCGACCCCGACGGGCTGGTCGTCGGCACGCTGGCGGTGATGGACCGCGAGCCTCGCAAGTGGACGAAGAGCGAGATCACGCTGCTCACCGACCTGGCCGCGGTCTGCTCCTCCGAGGTCGGGCTGCGGATCGCCCGGGCCATCGCCGACGAGGCCCGCGCCGGCGCCGAGGAAGCCCGGGCCAGCGCCGAGGTGGCGCACGACCAGTTGCGGTTGATCGGCGAGCTGACCGAGGCGCTGACCGCGACCATGGACATCGAGGCCGGCATGGGACGCGTCGGCCGGATGGTCGCCGGGCGGCTCGCCGACTGGTGCTTCGTCACGCTGACCGACCCGACGACCACGAAGATCCGGCATGTGTCGGCCGCGCACCACGACCCGGCGTACGCGATCGACGCCCTGCGCCTCGCGCAGCTGGCCGAGTCCACGCCCAAGGTCGTCCGTCTCGTGCTGCGAGCCGTGCAGCGCACGGGCCGGCTGGTCCGCGAGGATCGCGCCGACCCGCGGCGCCCGGCCCTCGACCGTCCCGAGATCATGCAGATCGCCGGCCGGATGGGCTTCGGCTCCTACCTGATCGTGCCGATCACGGCGCCCGTCTCGCGGCGCGTCCTGGGCGCGGTGATGCTGGTCAACGGCGCGGCGCGGGGCGTCTTCGGGGCCGACGAGGAGCACACGGCGGCCGAGATCGGGCGCCGGGCCGGGCTCGCGGTCGACAACAGCCGGCTCTACGGCCGGCAGCGCCACGTGGCCGAGGTGCTCCAGCACAGCATGCTGACCGAGCTGCCCGAGATCCCCGGCATCGAGCTGCACGCGCGCTACCTGCCGGCGCAGGCCGGCGACGCGGTCGGCGGCGACTGGTACGACGCGTTCGTGCAGCCCGACGGCAGCGTCATGGTCGCGGTCGGCGACGTCGCGGGGCACGACATCGAGGCGGCGGCGACGATGGGCCAGGTACGCAATCTGGTGCGCGGCGATGCGTACGGGCGTGACGACCCGCCCGGGCGCCTGCTCGCCCAGCTCGACCGCGCGTTGCACGGGCTGCGGGTGCCGGCCGCGGCGACCGCGGTGCTGGCCCGGCTGCGGCGCGACGACGACGGCTACGAGCTCGAGTTCGCCAACGCCGGGCATCCGCCGCCGATACTGCTCCGGCCGGACGGCGAGGTCGAGGTCTGGTGGGAGTCGCCGGAGCCGCTGCTCGGGCTGATGCCCCGCGACGGCCGGCCCACCCACCGGCGGCGGGTGGCGCCCGGCTCGATGCTGCTGCTCTACACCGACGGGCTGGTCGAGAGCCCGTCCCGGATGATCGACGACGGCATCGACCGGATCCGGTCGGTGCTGCGGGCCAACCAGGGGCACACCGGCGAAGACCTCTGCAGCCGGGTGATCGAGTCGGCGCCCCGGCGGGCCGACGACATCGCTCTACTGCTGGTCCGGCTGACCTGACCAGGGCCCGTCCTGGGCGACGGGCGGGCCGCCGTGGGTCCACGGGGTCTGCTCGGGTTCGGGCAGCGCGCCACCCGGACGGTAGGCCTCGCTCAGCGTCGTGAGCAGCAGCTTCTCGCCCACCGCGGGCACGCTTCCGGGCTCGGCGACGAGCTTGCGGCCCATCCCGCCGGAGAGTTCCAGCAGGACCTCGGTGCCGGCCGGACCCGCGGTCACCGAGATGACCTTGGCCTTCTGGCTCGGGCGGGCCGGCGAGGTGAGGGTGGCGCCGGGCTCGACGCGTACGGTCTCGGCGGTGACCACCATGATGCGCGGGCGGAGCACCGGCCGTTTGCCGGTGTCGTCGATGCGGTCGGCTTTCGCCAGGGTGACCGTCGCGCCGAACGCCGTGCCGGCCAGCCGGTGTTCGGCCATGACCAGCGGGTCGTCGAAGGCGCGCTGCACCGCGTAGCGGGCGGCGGCGGTTTCCAGTCGCTGCAGCCGGGCGGCCGCCGCGACCGCCCCGTCGCGGCGCGGCTGCGGTGGGGTGCCCTCCTCGATCCCCTGCACATGTCCGGAATAGGCGTCCTTGTCGAGGTCCCACCGCGAGGCGACCCGCGAGCCGGCGTCCATGCCTCGCAGCAGCGCCAGGGCCTTCCACATCTGCTCCCAGGTCGGCAGCAGCAGTTCTTCCAGCACCTTCGGCAAATCGGGCGAAGAGGCAGCGATCAGCGGCGCCAGGACGTGGTTGTCGAAGTCCGGATCGGTGTCCGGGCCGGCGACGGGTCCATTCTCGACATTATGGGCTTCCCGGGCACCGTCGACGATCCACGCCAACTGGACCGCCAACTGGGCGTCCTCGGCCGCGCTCTGCCCGGTCGCCCAGTGCAGAGCCAGCGCCTGCACCGCGTTGAGCAGCAACGACGACCCGGGCACCTCGGAGGTCGAGGCGAAGAACGTCAGCCAGCGCCCGAGCAGCGGCACCGACGGATGCACCGGGTAGTCGCCGTCCACCCGCCGGAAACGCGTCGACCGCCCGAGCAGCTTGAGGAACTCGACCCCGCCGGTGTTGGGTACCCAGATCTGCGGGGCGTCGACATAGCGGTAGCGCACGTCGCGGCCACGATCGACCGCGACCGGCTCCTCGGTACCCCGGAACGAGTCCACATAGGGCAGCACTAGCGCCGCCAGGTCGGCCGCGAAGGCGAACCGCTCGTCCCGGTTGCGGGGCTGGCCGACCACGAGCAGATGCCGGTCGGTGGGCGACGTGCCGAGCATCGCGGCGAGCGGGGCGTTGGCCTCGCCGGCCATCGCGAGCGGGATCAGCACCAGCGGCCGGTCGTGGACGTGCAGGTGACGGACGGTGGCGATGGGCTGGGCGCGGCCCTCGGTGACCGCCTGCGCGCGGGCGAGGGCGACGAGCGTACTCAAGAAAGCGCCTCGTCCCGCAGCCGGCGGGCGGCCCGCAGCAACGCGGCCGCCTCGGCCTGCCCTTCGGCGGGCTCCCGGACGCCGTCGGCCAGCGCCAGCGCCTCCTCGATCGACTCGACGCCGCCGAGCGCGTCGCGGACCGGGCGGCCGAGGGCCCCCGTGGTGCCGGCGGCCTCGCTGCGGCAGTAGACCGACATCTCACAAGAGGAGAGGCATTCCGGGGCGTATCGAGCGGTGAGCGCCTCGATCGACTTGATCAGCTGCGGCGCCGGCTGGGCGAGGTCGAAGGACACCCAGGGCGGCAGCTCGGCGATCAACGACGAGACCGAGGCCAGGCGGGAGAGCTGCCGCCGCAGCGTCGACAACTGCTTGCGGACGTCGAGCACGACCGCCACCGGCGTCATCGAGAAATCGACCGGCGCGACCAGCACGACCTCGTGACTGACCCGCTCCTCGCCGAGCAGCCGGCGCAGCGCCAGCACATAGACCGCCGCCTGGATGGCCGCGGCCGAGACCTTGGCGCCGTCGGCCTGCCCGTCGACGATCGCGAACGACTTGATCTCGACGACCTGGAGCAGGCCGCCGGCCGGCTGGAAGGCGATCAGATCGGGCTCCAGGAAGACCGTCTGACCGGCGACCTCGATCGTGAGCATCGGGTGGTCGAGCAGCTTGGTCTTCTGGTCGGTCAGGAGTTCCCGCGTCCGGGCATTCCGGGCATTGAGCGTCTCATCGGAGTCGTCACCGATATCGACATAATCACCTGAGATGTCGCCCAGAACGGACCGCAGCAGAGCTCCGTCGTTCGCCTTCAGCATCGCCTCGAAGGCATTGCCCCGCGCCAGCGCGAACCGGCTCTGCCCGAACCGGCCCGGAAACCCGATCGCCTGGGCCAGCCGCGGCTTGTCGACCCCGGCCGCGTCGAGCACCGCCCGCCGCGTGCACCCCGGATTGCCGGTCAGCGCGGCGATCGTCCGCGCGTTGTGCCGCTTGCCCGGCACCGGCCCGCGCAGCGAGTCGACCCGGTTCACCGGTGTCCTCGCTGGTGCGGCACCCCGGGCACGCCGTAGAGCCGTTGCGCCTCGTCGAGCCCGGCGGCCCGGCGCAACACCGCCTCCCGCACCGGCTCCTCGGCCGCGAGCGCCGCCGTGAGTCGCTCATCGGTCAGCGCGGCCCGCACCGCGTCGGCCAGATCGAGGGCCTCCGGACCATGGGGGATGCCCTGCGCCAGCTCGCGCAGCAACCGGTCGGCGGCGCGTCCGGCGTGCGGCTGGGCGGCCACGAACTCGGCCACCCGCAGCACCATGACCAGCGCGTCCGCCCGTTGGCGAGCCGGCGTGACCAGCCGCTGCTCGACCGGCCAGGCGGCCAGCGTGAGCACACCCCAGGACGGGACGAGCTCGGCGGTCAGCGCCGGCGCGAACCCGGCCGCCCGGCGGCGCACCAGGCCGGCCAGCGCGGGCACGTCGAGGTCGCCGTCGAACAGCGCCGCGTGCACGTCGACCAGCAGCCGGGCGGGCGTGGGCGCGCCGAGCAGCAGCAGCGCGTGGCGTGCCTGCTCAGCCGTGCTCGGCAGGGTGCTCAGAGGGTTCACCGGGGACTCTCGTCGGGGGGTCACAACGCAGATCGACTCTAGATCCTGACACTTGAGCCCAGCAATCGGCGGATGAGTGGCCACGTTTCACCCGCGACCGCGATTAACGTCCGCACATCGGACGACCGGCCGGTCACGCGCTACGTTCGGGATATGCCGAAGGCCATTTGGAACGACGAGGTAATAGCCGAGAGCGACGACACCGTGGTGCTCGAGGGCAACGTCTACTTCCCACGAGCCTCCCTCCGGGAGGACGTGCTGGTCGAGTCCGCCACCCACACGGTCTGCCCGTGGAAGGGCAAGGCGTCGTATTACACGCTCCAGTTCGACGGGCACACCACGCCCGACGCCGTCTGGTATTACCCCTCGCCGAAGCCGGACGCCGCCGCGGTGCGCGACCGGGTCGCCTTCTGGAAGGACGTCAAGGTCGAAGCCTGACCGCGCCGCCCTCACGACATCGTCGGGCGGGCCTCTTCGATCGACTTGACCTCGAGATATTCGAGCATTTTGGCCTGTTCACCCGCGTCGAGCGCGCCGAACGCCTCGTAGGCTTCGGCGCGCGCGTGGTCCGTACCGCCGGCCAGCAGCGCGATGATCGCGGTCCAGGCCAGCGAGACCGGGTCGAAGACCCGGGCCTCGCGCAGCGAGGTGAGCCGGCTCAGCATGGCCACCTTGGTCGCCGCATCGTCGTCGGCCGGAATGCGGTCGGAGAGCTCGAAGAGCGCTCGCCCCCGATAGGGGTGCTCGGCCTCGATCATGCGGGCCAGCTCGGCGTTGGTCATCCGGTCGACCGGCGGCGCCTGACCCCGGCGCGGCAGTTTGGGCAGGTCACCGGGCACGACTGTCCCGCCCGCTCTCGAAGCCGTTGCCGGGCAGTTGCTGCGGCAGGGTCGGCGTGCTCTGGAAGGTCGGGAACGGCGGCGTCGGCATCACCGGCGTCACGGGCGGCTCCTCGCTCTCGTCCGGCTCCATCGGGAACCGCTGGCTGAAGCTGTCCAGCACGGCCTTACCGGTCTCGCTGTCGGACCCGACGGTCTCGTCGACCGCCATCGCGGCCTGGTCGACGATCGCGGCCTGAGCCCGGCGGATGGTCCGCATCAGCTCGGCGGCGAGCATCGTGCCGGGCAGCCGTTGCACCCGGTCGTCCAGCTCTATTCCGGTCACCAGCCCGGAGCCCGCCACCGTCACCCGCACCGCACCGTCGTCTCCGATGGCGGACGCTTTCAACGTGGCGACCCGGTCGGCGAGGGCGACGGTCGAGCTCATCGAGCCTGACGCCGCGTCCGGTGAGGCGGAAATTCCCTCCGGCACAGTTTTGTCCTCCGTTGCCGACTTTCGTGCTGTTGGCGGCTCTATGAGATCACGGTCGCGCAACAACCGGCACCTCGGCCCCTGCTCACAGCCCTTGGCCGACCACCGTAACCTTCAGGCATACATTGATTGTTGCTGACGGACATTCTTTCGACGGACAAGGGCGAGGCAGGTGTCGTGGACCGGACCACGGGGGGCGTACCCATCGAGTGGGAGTCCGGCATAATCGATATCTCCGAAATGTCGCTCGAGGAGCTGGGCACCCTCCCCGCCGACGACAAGTCCCCGCTGGCCAGCAGCCTGCGCCGGGTGGCCGAGGAGCTCACCGACGCCACCGAGCAGATCGCCGGCTTCAACTCGGCGCTGTGAGCCGTTGCGCCACTTCCGGCTCGCCGACCGCGACCTAGGCACCCTCGCGGCCGGGCGCCCCTCCCCCGACACCCTCGGCGAGCTGCGCAAAGCGCAGCTCAGCCGCCATTTGCTCCTGCTGGGCGAGATCCTCAAGGTCGAGACACCCCTCTGGTACGCGGCGGCCCCGTCCCGCCCGGCCCTGGCCGATCCCGCCACCGGCCTCTACGCCGCCACGGCGGTCGCGGCGATGCGTTCCGGCGGGCGGCCGCCCGAACGTCCCACCCTCGTCAGCACCGCCCCCATCGTGACCGTCACCTGCGAAGACCTCACGCTGAGCGTCCGCCTCGAGGACGCCGACCCACTCCGTGACCGTCTCGGACTGCCCCCGACCGGCCGCCTCACCCCGGCCGAGATCGCCCACTGGCAGCACATGCTGTCAAAATCCTGGCAATTACTGGTCCGCCGCCACCGCCCGTCGGCCGAGATCCTCGCCGAGGTCCTGCGCGTCATCGTCCCGGTCGAGCCCGACCCGGCCGCCGACGGCGTCAGCGCCACGTCGGCCCACGCCTACGGCGCCCTCGCGATGTCTGCCCCAACTGACCCGGTCTCCCTGGCCGTAGGACTCCTCCACGAAACCGCCCACAGCCTCCTCAACGCGACGACGCTCCTGTTCGACCTGGTCCGCCCGACCCGCGCACTCGGCTACTCACCGTGGCGCGACGACCCGCGCCCGACCTCGGGAATCCTGCACGGCGCCTATGCGTACCTGGCCGTGACCCGCTTCTGGCGTACCGACGCGATGCTGGGCGGCGGGCGGCGGGCCCAGTTCGAGTTCGCCCGCTGGCGCACCGCCGTAGCAGACGCCGCCGACTCCCTGCTCGCCACACATGGGCCGGGCGGTTCCCGGGGCGACGATCCGGTGCTGACCCCGGCTGGGCGGCGGTTCGTCGGCGCGCTGCGGGACGAGGTCGGGCAGTGGCTCGAGGAACCGGTCGACCGTGAGGTCGCCCGGCTCGCGAGCGGAGCCAATCTCGATCACCGGGTGCGGTGGCGGCTGCGCAATCTGCGGGTGTCCGAAGAGAGCACACGGGCGCTGGTCGACGCCTGGCGAAGCGGGCGGCCGGCGCCGGAGCCGCCCGTGGCCGAGGTTGTCGCCGGGGCGCGCCGGCTCGAAGTGAGCGGACGGCTCCGGCTGGCGCACCAGTGGCTGCGGGACACCGAGCACGGCGACGCGGGGGCGAGCCGCAAACAGGACCCTGACCCGGGCGACGACACGGGTTCTGCCGGGGAACGGAACGCCGGCAGCGGTGGCGGGGCGCTGCCCGCCGGAGTTGGGCCGGGGCGGGACGGGGCCCAGGGTGACCACCGGGGCCGGGCCGGCGGCGGCGTGTGGCCCGGGGATGTCGCCTGGCTGGGCGGTGAATACGGGACCGGGCGGGATGCGTACGTCCGGGCGCTGGAAAACGCCGGCGTGACGGCCCCGCTCGGCGAAATCGACGCCGCGCTGGCGGGTTTGGCCCTGGTGTCGGGGCACCGGGTGCTGCGGGAGCGGCCGGAGGTCGTCCGGGCGGTGTGGCTGGCCCGGCCGGCGCTCGAGGCCCTGCTGGCGTGGCTGAGCTGAGCACGGTTCGCTCATGTGAGCCTGCGCGCAACCGATGGAATGCGCGGAGGTGAAGCATGGGGCGGACGGGCAAGGCCATGGACACGCTGCGTCGCGTGGTCGACGACGCCATGATCTTTGCGTCGCTGCTGGTGCTCGCGTGGCCGGTGTTCTTCGATGACCTCAACCGGCGCGACGCCGGGGTGTTCGACTGGGCGTGGCCGACCGCGGTCGTGCTGGTGATCGGCGTGGTGGTCGTGAAGGTGAGCAAGCGGTGGCCGCTCGCCCAATATGCGCCGGCGGCCGCGGCCGTCGTCCTCGCCGCCATCCTGCACGCCTGGATGGGCGGGGCGAGCCGGGAGCTGACCTGGCTGATCATCGCGGTGGCGGCGATCGTCCTGGTGCGGCAGTTCCTCGGTGCCCGCACCAACGAGGGCCTGATCCGTGATCTCACCCGCCAGCGCGCCATCATGGCCCGCCAGGCGTTCCGCGACCCGCTGACCCAGCTGGGCAACCGGGCCATGTTCATCGACCACGCCGAGGACGCGCTGGCCGACGCCGACGAGACGATGACCGCGGTCATCATCATCGACCTGGACGGGTTCAAGGAGGTCAACGACACGTACGGCCACGCGGCCGGCGACGAGCTGCTGAGGACCACCGCGGCCCGGCTGAACGCGAACGTGCGGACCAACGACACGGTGTCCCGGCTCGGTGGCGACGAGTTCGTGGTGCTGCTCCCCCGGCTGGTCGACGACACCATCGCCGACACGGTGGCCGACCGCATACTGCGGGACCTGCTTCAGCCGCTGGTGGTCGGCGACATCATGCTCAGCATCCGGGCCAGCGCCGGCATCGCGATCACCCGCGGCAGCGGCCACGACGTCGACGAGGTGCTGCGGGAGGCCGATCAGGCGCTCTACCAGGCCAAGGCCGAGGGTAAGGGTGTGGCCCGGCGGTTCGACCCGGAGCTGTTCGCGCGCACCGAGCAGCGGCGGCTCGACGAGGCCGAGCTGCGGCAGGCGTTCGCCGAGAAGCAGTTCGAGGTGCACTACCAGCCGATCGTCGACCTGGACGGCGAGCACACGGTCGGCGTCGAGGCGCTGATCCGGTGGCGCCATCCCGAGCGCGGTCTGCTGCCGCCGGCCGCCTTCCTCGACCTGGCCGAGGAGCTGGGCATGCTGCCCGAGGTCGGGCACTGGGTGCTGCGGGAGGCGTGCCGGCAGGCGGTGGCCTGGCAGGAGCACACCCCGGGCTTCGAGCTCAACGTCAACCTGTCGGCGTCGCAGCTCGGCAACCCGGCCCTCTGCGACGAGGTGCTCGAGGTGCTGACCAGCACCGGCATCCCGCCGCACCTGCTGGTGCTGGAGTTGACCGAGACGGTGGCGCTGACCGACCTGAGCGAGTCGGCCCGCATCCTGGGCTCGCTCAAGGGCCTCGGCGTGCGGATCGCGCTCGACGACTTCGGCACCGGGTTCTCGTCGCTGAGCCACCTCGGGGTGCTGCCGGTCGACGTGGTGAAGATCGACAAGTCGTTCGTGCAGGCGATGCAGGAGAGCGGCGGCGCCTCGGTGGCCGAGGCGGTGCTGCAGATCGCCCGCACGTTCAACCTGGCCCCGGTGGCCGAGGGCGTCGAGGACGCGGTGCAGGCGTCGCGGCTGCGCGAGCTGGACTGCGCGCAGGCGCAGGGCTACCACTTCGCCAAGCCGATGCCGGCCGGCGAGGTGACCGACCTGCTCAACCGCCAGGCGGCGCTCAAGGCCTAAAGCGGCGACAGGTCGATGTCGACCTCGAGCCGATTCTTGAACGACACGTCGGACAGCACCGGATGGCCCTCGCCGAAGACCTTGGCGAGGGCCTCCGCCGTCTGGCGCAGGGCCTCGGCGTCGCCACCGCCCAGCACCGCGTTCCACTGGACGGCCAGGGTGTCGGGGTGCTCGGCGCCGCGGATCAGCCGCGACCGCTGCCAGGTGTCGGAGGCGACCTGCTGGCCCTGCTGCCGCTCGCCCAGCCCGAACAGGTCGGAGGCGAAGCCGTTGGCGCAGGCCAGCGTGAACGGGTGGTCGGCGCCGACGCTGCGCTGCAGGCCGCTCAGCGCCTCCTGGTCGATGCGGCGGGCCTCGGCGTGCCGGCCCAGACCGCGGACGACCCCGGCCAGCGCGGCCGACGAGGCGAGCGTGAACGGGTGCTCGTCGCCGAGCGTCGAGTGGTAGCGCAGCACGACCCGTTCGAGCAATTCGTGCGCCTGGTCGAGGTCGCCGTCCTGGCGGGCGCAGTTGGCCAGCGACAGCCCGGCGGCCAGCGTCTCGGCGTGCCGGTCACCGAACCGGCGGCGGCACCGGTCGAGCGCCCACTCGGCCTGTTCGGTGGCGGTGGGCAGGCCGCGCCGGCGGTCGGCCATCGAGGCGATCCGGGCCGCCCAGAGCGCGAACGGGTGGTCGTCGTCGAGCGAGTCGAGCCGGCCGCCGGCCAGCAGCGCGGCGGCACCGCCGTAGTCGCCGAGGCCGAACAGGTCGTAGGCGACGGCGGCCCGGGACGACAGTGTCTCCGGGTGGACGTCGCCGAAGACCGTCTGCCGGTGCCGCAGGATCTGCTCGTCGAGCGTGCGGGCGCCCCGGAAGTCGCCGAGCAGCCGCAGGTCGGTGGTCAGGTTGTTGGCGCAGCGAAGCGCCGTCGGGAAGCTCTCGCCGAACAGCCGGCGGTAACGCACCAGGTTGTCGCCGTCGAGCTGGCGGGCCTGCCCGAAGTGGCCGCGGATGCGCAGGTCGGCGCCGACGCTGTTGGCGGTGGCCAGGGTCGTCTCGTCGTCGGCGCCGAGCACCTCACGCTGGATGCGCAGCGTCTGCTCGTTGAGGCTGCGGGCCTCCGACGCCCGCCCGACCGCGCGCAGCGCGTTGGCCAGGTGGAACGAGGCGAGAAGGGTCTGCTCGTCGGTCTCGCCGAGTGACTCCCGCCAGCGCGCGGCGGCCGCGGCGGCCAGGTCGCGGCTGGAGTCGTAGTCGCCGCGGGCGAAGTGGAAGCGGATGCAGTTGATGACCAGCTGGCGGACGTCTTCGCCGCTCGCGCCGAGGATGTCGGAGTGGATCAGGTGCGGGGTCAGCTCGGCGTAGCGCGGCCAGCCGGACGGGTTGTCGGGGTCGCCCGGGTCGGCGGCGGCCAGCATGCCGCGGACGGTCGACAGCAGCGCGGCGTGCCGCTCCGAGCTGAATCCCTGGCTGAGCATGCCGCGCACCAGCGGGTGCACCTGCAGGGAGGCACCGGGCGGATCGAGGTCGGCCAGGCCGTATCGCCCGATCAGGCGGATCGCGGCCTTGAGCCGGCGTTCGATGCGCACCACCCGGGCCAGCTCGTCGTCGAGCGGCTGGGTGCGGGCACCCCAGAGCAGGTGCCAGGAGATCGGGGCGCCGCCCAGGAAGGCACAGAGCTCCAACAGGGCGAAAGCGGCCGGGGAGGCCTCCGCCAGGGCGTCGGCGGCCAGACCGTACGCCACCCGGGTCGGCGTGGGAAACGCCAGTTCCGCCTCTCGGCGCGCGTAGCGCTCGAGGTATTCCTCGACCGGCCAGCCGGTGGCGGCCCGGACCGCGGCCGCCTGGTCGAGGGCCATCGGCACGTCGCCGAGCCGCTCGGCCAGCCGGCCGGCGTCGGCCGGGGTCAGGTCCGGTGCGCGGTGGCGGAGCAGGTCGATGCTGTCGGCCCGGTCGAAGACCTCGACCGGCACCGGCTGGGCGATGTCCTCGGTCCAGCGCGGGTTGCGACTGGTGATCAGCACGTGGCCGGCGCCGCTGGGCAGGTAGGGCTGGATGTCCTCGGGGCGGTTGGCGTTCTCGAAGACGACGAGCCAGTTGCGGTAGGGCTCGCCGCGGCTGAGCGCGTCGCGGACCGCGGCCAGCGTGCGGTTGATGTCACCCGTTTCGGGGAGGCCGAGTCGCTTGGCCAGACCGGTCAGCGCGGCCCGGGTGCCCGCGGTCTGCTCGGCCGGGATCCACCACACGAGCTCGTACGCGTCGGCGTAGCGGTAAACATATTCGACCGCCAGCTGGGTGCGTCCGGTGCCACCGAGAGGATGATCGGCACCGGGAAGGAGTACGGCCGGGCCGTTCGCCAGTCGGGACTGCAGCCGGGCCAGCAGGTCCTCGCGGCCGACGAATCTAGAATTGCGCGGCGGCAGACCGCCCAGGATCGGCACACCACGCTCCTCACGTGTTTGGTGATGCCGATTACCGTACGTGGAACCATCGCCACTGGGAACCAGGAAGGGGTTCGTCGTTGGCCGACGAGATCGTGACAACCCTCGATCAGGACGCCCGCACCACGACCGTCGCCCTGCACGGGGAGATCGATGTGCTGACGGTCGACCAGGTGCGGGTCGCGCTGGCCGGCGTTCTCGCGGCGCGCCCGCCCGAGCTGGTGGTCGAGCTGAGTGATCTGAGCTTCATCGACTCGACCGGGCTCGGCGCGCTGATCGCCGGATTTCAGCGCGCCCGGGACGCCGGCGTGTCGTTCCGGCTCGCCCATCCGACCCCGGCGGTGCGCCAGATCCTGGTGCTCAGCGGGCTGCTTGAGGTTGTGCAGCTGACGGAGTAGACATCAGGCCGATGCCGGGCGCGATCGGCTTGAGGCGCTTGCCGGCCAGGAGCATCAGGCTCAGCAGGCTGGCGAAGACGGCCAGGGCGCCGGCGCCGTACCAGGCGGCGTTGTAGCTGCCGAGTTGGTCGCGGAGCAGTCCGGCGGCGCTGGCCGCCGCGGCCGCGCCGATCTGGTGCGAGGCGAAGACCCAGCCGAAGACGACCGCGCCGCGCTGACCGAAGTATTCGCGGCACAGGGTCACGGTCGGCGGCACGGTGGCGACCCAGTCGAGGCCGTAGAACAGGATGAACAGCACCATGCTCGGGTGCACGGTGGCCGCGAACAGCGACGGCAGCACCAGCAGCGACATCCCCCGCAGGAAGTAGTAGCCGCCGAGCAGGATGCGGCTGTCGACCCGGTCGGTCAGCCAGCCCGAGGCGATGGTGCCGACGATGTCGAACAGGCCGACCAGGGCGAGCAGGCTCGCCGCGGTCGTCTCCGGTACGCCGTGGTCGTGCGCGGCTGGGATGAAGTGGGTGCCGACCAGCCCGTTGGTCGTGGCGCCGCAGACCGCGAAGCCCCCGGCGAGCAGCCAGAACGCCCGGGTGCGGGCGGCTTCCCGGAGCGCGCTCAGCGCGGTGCGGGCGGCTCCGGCCGGGGCGATCGGCGCCGGCGGGGTGAATGCGCCGCCGTACGGGGCGATGTCAAGCTCGGCCGGGTGGTCGCGCAGCCGCCACCAGACCAGGGGCACCACGGCGAGCGCGGCCGCGGCGACGGTCAGCGCCGCCACCCGCCAGCCGTGCTGGGTGGTCAGCGAGGCGAGCACCGGCAGGAAGACCAGGTTGCCGGCCGCGCCGCCGGCGGTCAGTACGCCGGTGACCAGGCCGCGGTGCTTGACAAACCAGCGGCCGGTGATCGTGGCGACGAAGCCGAGGGCCATCGAGCCGGTGCCCAGCCCGACCAGCACCCCCCAGAGCAGCACCAGTTGCCAGCTCTGGCGCATCAGGACGGTGAGGCCGGAGCCGGCCGCGACCAGCACCAGCGCGGCCATGATCACGCGGCGGATGCCGAAGCGGTCCATCAGCGCGGCGGCGAACGGGGCGGTCAGGCCGTACAGCAGCAGGTTGACCGAGACCGCGGCCGAGACCGTCGCGGTCGACCAGCCGAACTCGTCGTGCAGCGGGCCGATCATGACGGACGGGGTGGCTCGGAAGCCGGCCGCCCCGACCAGCGCGATGAACGCGACGGCGGCGACGAACCAGGCCGGATGCGGGCGAGTCTTGATCACGAGATCGATTCTGGCGGAGATCCGGCCGCCCGGACGAGTGGCCGGGAGGCCATCATGCGCAAGAATTGGGCCATGACTCACGCGGTGGCGATCCTCCTCCTCGACGGCATCGTGCCTTTCGATCTCGGTTCGAGCACCCAGATTCTCGGAACCGCGCGGGATGCCTCGGGGAAGCGGCTCTACTCGCTGAAGGTCTGCGGGGCCGGCCCGGTGCGCTCCGAGCACGGCTTCACCGTCGTCCCCGACCCCGGCCTGGAAGAGCTGGCGACCGCCGACACCGTGGTCGTTCCCGGCGTGCACAGCGGCGGTCCGGTCTCCGACGGCTCACTTCCCCCGGCGATTCGGGACGCCCTGGTCGCGGCGGCCGCCCGGGGCGCCCGGATCGTCTCGATCTGCACCGGCGCCTCGGTTCTGGCCGCCGCCGGCCTGCTCGACGGACGCCCGGCCGCCACCCACTGGAACTGGGCTTCGACGATCAGCCGGCTCTATCCGGAGGTCGAGTGGAACTTCGACGTGCTGTTCGTGGACGACGGCGACGTGCTGACCAGCGCCGGGGTGGGCGCCGGCATCGACCTCTGCCTGCACATCGTGCGCAACGACTTCGGCACCGAGGTGGCCAACCGGGCCGCCCGGCGCTGCGTGGTGCCGCCCTGGCGCGACGGCGGCCAGGCCCAGTTCATCGAGCGGCCGGTGCCGGCCGCCGCCACCGGCTCGCCGACCGAGCCGACCCGGGCCTGGACGCTCGACCGGCTGGCCGAACCGGTCACCCTCGAGGACATGGCCGGGCACGCGCGGATGAGCGTACGCACGTTCACCCGCCACTTCCGCTCGGAGACCGGGCTGAGCCCCCGGCAGTGGCTGCTCCGCCAGCGGGTCGCCCACGCTCAACTGCTGCTCGAATCGACCGATCTGGGAGTCGAGACCGTCGCCCGGCGGTCGGGACTGGGGAGCGCCACCGCGTTGCGCCAGCATTTGCAGGCGACGATCGGGGTGGCGCCGTCGGCGTACCGGCGAACCTTCCGGCAGCCCACCCCCTGAGCCCGCCCAATCGGCACCATAGTGTGACGAATCACGGCAGACTGATCCTCAGTTGGCGTCACCCGTAACCGATGGGCAGATGCCAACCGTGTAATTGCCGCCGCTGAGGATGTCATGGACCAGACCTTCCGCCCGCTGCTCGAGGCCCTGAAGCAGATCGGCGTCGACCCGGTCGCGATCGACGCCGCGGCCGACGAGGCGCAGAAGAGCGGTCGCTCGGTGCGGGCGGTCCTGATCAACGACAACGTGGTCACCGAGGAGCAGCTGACCTCGGCCGCCGCCCGGGCGTTCGGCATCAACACGGTCGACCTGGTCAGCTTCACCCCCGACCCGGCCGCCCTCAAGCGCATCCCGCTCCCGGTCGTGCTGCGGCACCGGGTGCTCGGCCTGTCCATGGCCAACGGCGAGATCATCGTCGGCGTCACCGACCCGGGCGACGTGGTCGCGCTCGACGACGTACGCGCGGCGACCGGCATGACCGTACGCCCGGTGGTCGTCGCCCGGAGCGAGGTTCGCCGGATCATCGAGCGCCTCCAGCGCGAGTCGAGCGACCTCGGCGAGATCGAGACCGAGCTCGACGACTCGAACACGATGACCGCCCAGGCGACCAGCGCCGACGACGCGCCGATCGTCCGCTACGTCAACAGCCTGATCGAGCAGGCGGTCCAGAACCGCGCCTCCGACCTGCACCTCGAGCCGACCGAGGACGACATGCGCGTCCGCTACCGGATCGACGGCGTGCTGCACGAGGTCGACATCATCCCGCGCGGCGTCATGAACGCGCTGATCTCCCGCATCAAGATCATGTCGGGCGTCGACATCACCGAGCGGCGGGTGCCGCAGAACGGCCGCATCACGGCGATGATCCGCGACCGCACGGTCGACCTGCGTACCGCGACCCTGCCCACGGTGTGGGGCGAGAAGATCGTGCTCCGGGTGCTCGACACCGGCGGCATCGACCTCGACATGAACAAGCTCGGCTTCACGAGTCAGAACCTGGACCGGTTCGCCGAGTCGTTCACCAAACCGCACGGCATGGTGCTGGTCACCGGCCCGACCGGTTCCGGGAAGTCGACCACGCTCTATGCCACGCTGGGCCGGATCAGCAAGCCCGAGGTCAACGTGATCACGGTCGAGGACCCGGTCGAATACCGCCTGCACGGGGTCAACCAGGTGCAGGTGAACGCCAAGGCCGGCCTGACCTTCGCCGCCGTGCTGCCGGCCATCCTGCGGTCCGACCCCGACGTCGTGCTGATCGGTGAGATCCGGGACAGCGACACCGCGCAGATCGCGGTCGAGGCGTCGCTCACCGGTCACCTCGTGCTCTCGACCCTGCACACCAACGACGCACCCGGCGCGATCACCCGTCTCACCGAGATGGGCATCGAGCCATTCCTGGTCGGCTCCTCGCTCGACTCGGTGCTCGCCCAGCGACTCGCTCGCCGCCTCTGCGACTGGTGCAAGGAGGCGTACGTGCCGTCGGAGGAGGAACTGGTCGGCGCGCGCTGGCCGGAGGAGGACCTGGCCGTACCGGAGTGGGTCTATCGCCCGGTCGGCTGCCGCAACTGCGCCAACACCGGCTACCGGGGCCGGATCGCGATCCACGAGGTCATGATGGTCTCCCCCGAGATCGAGTCGCTGACGATCCGGCGGGCCTCCTCGAACGAGATCCGCGAGGTCGCGATCCACCAGGGCATGTACGACCTGCGCGCGGACGGCCTGGCCAAGGCGTCCGGCGGCCTGACGTCCATCCGTGAGGTCTCCCGCGTCGCCATCTGAGCGGCGCACCCTACCCGGCAAATTTCCCGCTCGCTCGAATCCGGCCGAACCGGTCCTAAAGCCGCCCGTTCAGGTGCCGAATTTAGATGGCGTCAAGACCTGCGAAGAGATTGCCGGTGCAGATGTACACGCTCGACCATCAGGTGCCGCACCAGTCGGTGCCGAACGAAGCGACCGGGCCCGGGCCCGGCGATCTGGCCGTCCTCAACCAGATGCTGGTCACCCTCGTCGAGTCACGCGGGTCCGACCTCCACCTGACCGTCGGCACGCCCCCGATGATCCGGGTGAACGGCTCGCTGCGGCCGCTCCCCGGCTACGGCAACCTGAACTCGGGCGACACCGCCCTGCTGGCCCGCGCCGCGGTCTCGCCCGAGCAGTGGGCGTCCTTCGAGAAGGAGCAGGAGCTCGACTTCGCGCACAGCATCGCCGGCGTCTCCCGGTTCCGCGGCAACCTCTACATCCAGCGCAACTCGTGCGGCGCGGTCTTCCGGGCCATCCCCCACGAGATCAAGCCGCTGGACGAGCTGGGCATGCCGGACTCGGTGGCCCGCTTCGCCCACCTGCCGCGTGGCCTGGTGCTGGTGACCGGCCCGACCGGTTCCGGCAAGACCACCACACTCGCCTCGATCCTCGACCTGGCCAACCGCAGCCGGGCCGACCACATCATCACGATCGAGGACCCGATCGAGTTCCTGCACCCGCACAAGCGCAGCGTGGTCAACCAGCGTGAGGTCGGTTCGGACACCGAGGACTTCGCCAGCGCGCTCAAGCACGCGCTGCGACAGGACCCGGACATCATCCTGGTCGGCGAGCTCCGTGACCTGGAGACCACAGCGACCGCGCTGACCGCCGCCGAGACCGGCCACCTGGTGCTGGCGACCCTGCACACGCAGAGCGCCACCCAGACCATCGACCGGGTCATCGACATCTTCCCGCCGCACCAGCAGCTGCAGATCCGGGCCCAGCTGGCGGCCTCACTGCAGGGCGTCATCACCCAGGCGCTGGCGCCCACGGCGGACAACAAGGGCCGGGCGGTGATCTGCGAGATCCTCACCGCGACCCCGGCCATCCGCAGCCTGATCCGCGAGGGGAAGTCGCACCAGATCCCCTCCTTCATGCAGGCCGGCGCCGGTGACGGCATGTTGGCCTTCGACCAGCACCTGGCCGAGAAGGTTCGCGAGGGCATCGTGACGCTCCAGGTCGCCCTCGAGCTGTGTCACTCGCAGGAGGAACTCAAGCGTCTCGTGGGACGGATGTGACCTGATGCCGAGCACGAAGACCTACCACTACAACAGCATCGACTCGACCGGGCGCCGCACCAAGGGGACGGTCGAGGCGCCGAACGAGGCCACCGCGACCCACATGCTGCGGCAGCGGGGCGAGACTCCGCTCGACGTGTCCGAGGCCGGCCAGGGCCTGAACCGGGACCTCAAGATTCCAGGTCTGGGCGGCCGGCTCAAGCTCAAGGACCTCGCGGTCTTCTCCCGGCAGTTCGCGACGATGACCGCCTCCGGCATGTCGCTGCTGCGCTCGCTGTCGATCCTCGAGGAGCAGACCAGCTCCCCCAGGCTGAAGGCCGCTATCGGCGAGATCGGCGCCGACGTTTCCTCGGGCGTCTCGCTCTCGGCGGCAATGGGCAAGCACGACCGGGTCTTCCCGCGCCTGATGATCGCCATGATCCGGGCCGGTGAGGCCGGCGGCATGATCGACCGCGCTCTCGAGCAGATCGCCGACAGTACCGAGAAGGACTCCGCGCTCCGCGGCAAGATCAAGAGCGCGATGACGTACCCGGCGATCGTGCTGTCGTTCACGTTCGTGCTGATCGCCGCCGTGCTGATCTTCATCGTGCCGATCTTCGAGAACATGTTCAAGAACCTCGGCGGCCAGCTGCCGGCGATCACCCAGTTCCTGGTCACGGCCAGCCACAACATGTGGTGGATCGGCCCGCTGGTGATCGTCGTCGGGGTCGGCACCACGGTCTTCTACAAGACGAAGTCGCGCACGAGCGCCGATTTCCGGCTCAAGGTCGACAAGATCAAGCTGCGGCTGCCGGTCTTCGGGCCGCTCTTCCGCAAGCTCGCGATGAGCCGCTTCTCGCGCAACCTGGGCCTGCTGCTGAACGTGGGCGTACCGGTGATGCAGGCGTTGACCGTGGTCGGCGAGACCACCGGCAACGAGGTCATCAATGTGGCCATGAAAGACGTGCAGAGCGCGGTACGCGACGGAAACCCCATGTCATCGGCGATGCGCCATCACCCCATCTTTCCCGCCATGGTCACGCAGATGATCGAAGTAGGGGAAGAAAGCGGCCAAATCAGTCAGATGCTCGACAAGGTTGCCGATTTCTATGACAGGGAAGTCGACGCCGCCGCCGAGTCCCTGACCGCTTCGATCGAACCGATCATGGTGCTCGTCATGGGTGCCGTGGTCGGCGGAATGGTGATCTGCCTGTATCTGCCGATGTTCACCATCTACCAGAACATCCAGAGCAACTGACGCTCAGGAGTAGTAACGACCGGCCTCCCGTTCGGTCGTCGGGCGCCCGAGCCCTTGAAAAACAAACCCGCCCCACCTGACGCCTACTGGAGGCACCACCAATGCACGACATCATCAGCCGGCTCCGCGCCAAGAAGGGCGACGAGGGCTTCACCCTCATCGAGCTCCTTGTCGTCGTGGTCATCATCGGTGTCCTGGTCGCCATCGCCGTGCCGGTGTACCTGAACTACCGCAAGGGCGCGGCCGACAAGTCGGCCCAGTCGGACGTGCGTGGCGCGGTCAGCACGATCGAGCAGTTCTACACCGACAACGGCAACACCTACCCGAACGGCACCAGCTGCACCAAGGTGGCGGTGAGCTTCCAGCTGACCGCGGCGGCCACCGGCTGTTCGCTCACGCAGCCGGCAGCCGGCAACGCCGCGCCGGCCGGCTGGGTCGTCGTGTCGGACAAGACCACGATGTCGTACGTCCCGACCCCTCCGACCCCCGCCACCGCGCCGATCACCTCGTACAAGGTCTGCGCCACCAACGGCGGCGGCAGCGGCAAGATCTACGTCTACGACAGCTCCAAGGGCGGTTCGGTCACGGCGGCCACCACCGCGGTCGACATCGCCACCTGCGCCTGACCTGACCATCGGGCGATGACCGGGTGGCGCCGACGCCACCCGGTCTCTCACCACCGAGGAGGACGCACATGCCGCAGCCCGCGCTGCTCACCGTGGTCGCCCTGCTCGGGCTGGCGGTGGGCTCGTTCCTGAACGTCGTGATCTACCGGGTTCCCCGCGACGAGTCGCTGGTCAAGCCCGGGTCGCACTGCCCGCACTGCGGCCACGCGGTGCGCAACCGGCACAACGTCCCGGTGCTCGGCTGGCTGCTGCTGCGCGGAAAGTGCGCCGACTGCCAGTCGCCGATCAGCGCCCGCTACCCGCTCGTCGAGGCGGGCACGGCCGCGCTGTTCGTCGCGGTCGCGGCCCGCTTCGGCCTTTCCTGGGAACTGCCGGCCTACCTCTACCTGGCCGCGATCGCGGTCGCCCTGGCCGCGATCGACCTCGACGTCATGCGGCTGCCCGACAAGATCGTCCTCCCCTCGTACGGGGTAGCGGTCGTCCTGCTCGCCCCGGCCGTGCTGGCCGAGCACAGCTGGGCCGCCGCCACCCGGGGCCTGATCGCGGCCGTCCTGCTCTACGGCCTGTACTTCGTCCTCGCCGTCCTGCCCCGCGGCATGGGCGGCGGCGACGTGAAGCTCGCCCCGCTGCTCGGGCTCTATCTGGGCTGGCTGGGCTGGAGCTCGGTGGCGGTCGGCGCCTTCGCCGGCTTCCTGCTCGGCGGCCTGGTCGGCGCGCTGCTCATGGTGCTCAAGCTGGCCGACCGCAAGAGCCGGATCCCGTTCGGCCCGTACATGCTCGCCGGCGCCTTCCTGGCGGTCTTCGCGGCCGCCCCGATCGCACACTGGTACACCTCCCTCCTGCTCCCCACCAGCTGAAAGGACCCTCGATGGCTGGCGTCATCCCGATCGGGCTCGACATCGGCTCGTCCTCGATCCGGGCCGTCGAGGTCCGGCGCACCAAGGACGACTTCTCCCTGTCGAACTTCGGCCAGGTCCCGCTGCCCGCCGACAGCGTGGCCGGCGGCGTCATCCAGGACCCGGGCGCGGTCACCGCGGCGCTCAAGCAGCTCTGGGCGGCCTGCAAGTTCGGCACCAAGCACGTCAGCCTCGGTGTCACCAGCCCGCAGCTGGTGGTGCGCGAGATGTCGGTCGCCAACCTGCCGGCCAAGGAGATGCGTCAGGCGCTGCCGTTCCAGGTCAAAGACGCGCTGCCGCTGGCCGTCGAGCGCTCGCTGCTCGACTTCTATCCGCTCGAGGAGCCGGGCGGCAACCCGACCGTACGCGGCCTGCTGATCGCCATGCCGAAGGACGCGGTGCTCGCCGCGGTCGACGCGTGCGAGAAGGCCGGCCTGCACGTCGACGCGGTCGATCTCGCCTCGTTCGCCCTGCTGCGCGCCGCCTCCCGGCTGGACGCCCAGGTCGAGGCTATCGTCGACGTCGGCGCCGAGGTGACCAGCGTGGTCGTGCACGTCGACGGCGAGCCGCTGATCGTGCGGACGGTGCCACGCGGCGGCAGCGAGATCACCGAGAGCATGGCCACCCGGCTCGGTGTGCCGGCGAACGAGGCCGAGGTGATCAAGTGCCGGTTCGGCCTGCACGGCGACGGCAACCCGGCGACTTCGGACGCCGCCCTCGACGCGATCCGCCCGCTGGTCAGCGAGCTGCGCAGCTCGTTCACCTATCTCGCCTCGGGCGAGCGGCAGAAGCAGGTCACCCGGATCTCCCTGTGCGGCGGCAGCGCGCTGATGCCCGGCCTCGCCGAGCACCTGCAGTCCCAGCTGAACCTCCGGGTGATGTACGCGGACAGCGCCAGCCGGCTGCGCGACACCCGCAAGGGTCGCGAGCGTGGCTTCGACAGTTTCGTGCCGTCGGCCGCCGTGTCGATCGGCCTGACGTTGGGAGCGGCCGCCTGATGAGCACCAGCCTGATGCCCCTCGACCCGGCGATGTCGCCGCAGCAGGTGTCCCGCCTGCTGCCGATCCGGGCCAAACTGCTGCCGGCCGAGATCACCAGCCGGCGCAACGCCCACCGCATGCGGGCCTTCGTGATCGCCGGCGTGGTGCTGGCGCTCGCCGGGCTCGGCGGCTGGAGCGCCCAGGCCTATCACGACCACAGCCTGGCCGAGGACGACCTGACCGCGGTCAACGCCCAGATCGCCAAGGTCAACAGCACCATGAACGACCCGCAGCACGCCCAGGTCACCAGGACCATCAACGACAACAAGGCGATCTCGGACGAGCTCAAGACGCTGATGGCGAACGACCTGCGCTGGTCGACGCTGCTCGACAACCTGCGCTCGACCGGCACCGCGTCGAACGTCACGCTCAGCCAGATCTCGGTGTCGCTGTCCGAGGCGGGCACCGCCACGACGACCAGCGCCGGCGCGGTCGCCACCCTCAACCTCCAGGGTGCGGCCAAGGACAAGAGCACGATCGCCGGGTTCATCAAGAAGCTCGGCGCGATGTCCGGCCTCGGCAACCCCTACCTGACCACGGCCTCGCAGTCCTCGGAGACCGGCGCGGACCGGCACTACACGTTCACGATCAGCGCCGACGTGACGCCGTCGGCCCTGTGCGGCCGATTCACCACGCCGTGCAAGACCGGAGGCAAGTGATGACGCAACGCATCGACCGGCTCTGGCTGATCGGCGGCATCGTGGTCGTCGTGCTTCTCGCGGTGGCCAGCTGGTTCCTCGTGATCAGCCCCAAGCACACCGACACCGCCGCTGTACGCGACCAGGTCGGCGACGGCAACATCCAGCTCACCAAGCTCCGGCACCAGCTGGCCGCGCTCGACACCGAGAAGAAGCAGCTGCCCGCGATGAAGGCGAAGCTGGCCGCCTACCAGAAGGCCCTGCCGTCCGAGGACGCCCTGCCGGCCAACAACCCGCAGGCCGCGTTCCTCAACCAGCTGCAGGACTTCGGCACCGCGTCCAAGGTCGACATCAACAGCCTCACCGTCGGCCAGCCGGCCGCGTCGGAGGCGCTGCCGTCGGTCAACGAGGTGGCGATCACCCTGAGCGTCGAGGGCGACGTCAACGACATGAGCGCGTTCCTGCTGCGCATGCAGAACGCCCAGGGCCGGGCCGTGCTGATCACCTCGGTGGGGCTGACCGCCAAGACCGACGAGAACGGCGCCGGCAACGACGTCACCGCCAGTCTCGTGCTGACCGCCTTCGAGACCCCGGGCAGCGGAGGCACCAAGCTGACCACCAAGTAGCCGTCACTGGAGGTGTCGCGGTGATCCACGCCGGGTAGGCGGAGACGGCCCGGTCACCGTGAGTACAGTGCCCGTATGTCTTATGCGGTTCCACCCACCCGGACCGCGGCGGTCGTCCGTCAGCTGCGGAACGAGATCGTCACCGGTGAGCTGCCACCGGGCACCCTGATCAAGGACGCCGAGCTGGCCGCGCGCCTCGGCGTGAGCATCACTCCGGTACGCGAGGCCATCGCCCAGCTCTCGGTCGAGGGCCTGATCGACATCGCGCCCAACCGCACCCGGCACGTCACCCGGGTGACCCAGAAGAACGCGCTCGAACTGATCGACGTGATGAGCGTGCTCGCCTGCGCCGGCTTCGAGTGGGGCGTCGACAACCTCACCGCCACCCATCTCGACCTGCTGCGCCAGCGGCAGGTCGAGTTCGTGACCGGGCTGCGCGAGGGCAACGTGCTCGCCGCCGGGGCGGCCGGGGCCGACTTCAGCACGACCGTGATCCTGGCCAGCGGCAACCGCGAACTGCAGTCGATGGTCGACCTGGTGGTCGCCCGCACGATGCGCATCCTGGCGATGACCGCCGAGAGCGACCTCTGGAGCATCTGGATCGACGGCCACGCCGAGATCCTCAAGCTGCTCGAGGCGGGCGACAGCCGGGGCGCCCTGGCCCGCTACCGCAAGATCTACGTCGACTACCGCGCCGCGGTCGAGCAGGAGCTGTTCGAGGATCAGTGACGCCGTAGCAACGTTTCGACGGCCTCGATCGCCGGGCGGCGTACGGCGAAGCGGGTGATCCCCCACCGCGACTCGACCGCCCGGATCTTCGCCGCGATCTCCTCGATGGTCCCGGCCAGCATGAACGGCGCCGCGATCAGGTCCTCGGCCGGCGTCGACGTGTCCTCGGCCCACTTGTCGTAGACGGCGCCCGCGTCGTCGGTGACCTCGACCAGCTGCACGAGGGCCTCCATCGGGGTGCCGCCGGCCAGTTCGACCTGCGCGTCGACCTGGGCGGTGTGCCAGCGCACCTCGTGCGAGTGGCCGTCGTCGAGGGTGCGGCCGAGACCCGAGAGGCCGATCAGGTCGGCGTGCTCGGCCGCCCAGCCGAGCAGCCGGGTGTTGCCGCCGCCGATCAGCAGCGGCACCGGCTGCTGCACCGGGCGCGGCTGGTCCATGCCCTCGCCGGCCAGCATCCGCCGGGTCTGTTCGGCCACCGCGATGCAGTGGTCGACGCGGGCGCGTACGCCCGGGCGCACCTTGCCGACCGCGGCCCACTCGGCCGGGGTGTGGCCGGCGCCGAGCCCGAGGATCGCCCGGCCGCCCGAGACCACGTCGAGAGTCGCCACGTCGGCGGCGAGCAGGATCGGTTCGCGGACACCCGCGTTCACGACGTACGACCCGAGCCGGAGCCGGGAGGTGGCCACGGCCGCGGCGGCCAGCGCGACGAACGGGGCCGCGGTCGAGCCGGGGTGGTCGGCGACGTAGAGCGCCTCGAAGCCGATCTCTTCGGCCCGCCGGGCCAGGTCGAGCCACGCGGTGGCGTCGTCGGGGGCGGCCTGCAGGGAGAAAGTCGTCATTCCTCATCCTCACCGGCCGGCCCGGCCACCGCAGCCCCGTGCGTGATCTTCACGCGACCGATGGCCCGGGAGCCCCGGATCCGCGCGGCGTAACGTGTCCCGGCGTGACAACGATTGAGGGTGCGCTCGTCTTCGCCGGAATCCCGCTCGCCGTGGTGGGTGTCGTCTTCGGCGCGGTTTTCAGCACCACCCCGAAACCCCCGCGGGACGAGTCGAAAAAGGCCAGGAAGTCCTGATCTCATGGGCCTCCAATCAACCCGTCGCATACCCGATTAAATTTCGCGGTCATCTAATCAAGAAACCGGCGACCGACCTTCCTGTCTTCGGTTGTTCGGCTGAGAAGCCATCCCCGGATCGGCGTCCACCTGCTGACTTCCCGACACCGCAGACGCCTTCAAGGGACTATCTGGGAATTTTCTGAAAAGCTAATATCCCCGGACGATCGCCGAATCCTCGGCGACCTTTGTCACATTGCATGGGACGGTCGCAGTGACAGTGGCCATCGTCGGGGCGGGGCCGTACGGCCTTTCGATCGCGGCACATCTTCGCGCGCTGGGAATTCCATATCGGATCTTCGGCACGCCGGTCGACACCTGGTCGCAACACATGCCGGCCAGCATGTTCCTGAAGTCGGACGGTTTCGCCTCCAGTCTCAGCGACCCCGACGGCAAGGGCACGCTGGAGAACTACTGCACCGACCGCGGCATCCCCTACCACCCGACCCGGCGGCCGGTCCCGGTCGAGCTGTTCGTCGACTACGCGCGCGCCTTCCAGGAGAGATTCGTCTCCGACCTCGAGGAACGCCAGGTCGTCTCGCTCGACAAGGCCGGCGAGGTCTACACCCTCGGGCTCGACGACGGCGAGACGCTCCACGCCGACCAGGTGGTTCTCGCCGTCGGCATCACCCACTTCGGTCTCGTACCCCCGCAACTCGAGGGCCTGCCGCCGGAGCTCATGTCGCACAGTTCGGATCACCACGACATGGAACGCTGGGCGGGGCGCACCGTCGCCGTGATCGGCGGCGGCTCGTCGGCCATCGACCTCGCGGTGTTCCTGAAAGAGGCCGGCACGAAGGTCACGCTGGTGGTGCGCGCCGACCGTCTGCGCTTCGCCTCGCCCCCGACCGACCGCACCCGCACCCGCTGGGAGCAGATCAAAGCCCCCTCCTCGGGCCTCGGCCCGGGCTGGAAGTCCTGGGTGTGCGAAAACCTCCCCCAGTTCTTCCGCTTCCTGCCCGGCGACGCGCGGACCGCGATCGTGCGGCGGCACCTCGGCCCGGCGGCGGGCTGGCCGATGAAGGGCCGACTGGAGGACGGCGTCGACATCCGGCTCGGCACCAGCATCGAGCGCGCGTCCGAAGAGGACGGCCGGGTGCGCCTGACACTGCGCCAGTCCGACGGCACGACCACCACGATGCTGGCCGACCACGTGGCGGCGGCCACCGGCTACCTGCCCGACGTCGAACGGCTGCGGTTCCTGAGCCGGCCACTGCGCTCGGCCGTACGCACCCACAACAACGCGCCGGTGGTCGACGGCGGCTTCCAGACCTCGGTCGACGGGCTCTACATCGTCGGCCCGGGCGCGGCCGACAGCTTCGGCCCGCTGATGCGGTTCATGGTCGGAGCCGAGTTCGTCGCGCCGACCGTCGCGAAACGCCTGGCCCGTCGCGCCCGCCGCACCCAGCCCGCACGCCGGGTGACGACCGCATGAGCACACCGGTCACCGTCGGCGTCCGGCTCGAACAGCTCCGGCCCGGCTCGTCGGTCGAAAACCTCTTCCTCGTGCCGGGCCTCGACGGGGACCCGGCCGAGCTGGCCGGCCTGGCCGCCGCCCTCACCGGACCCCAGTCGGTCTACGCGGTCGCGCCGGCGCCCGGCGGACCGGCCGACCTGCCCGACATGTGCGGGCGGCTGGTCGCGGCGGTCCGGCAGGTCCAGCCCCGCGGACCGTACCGGCTGGGCGGCTACTCCTTCGGCGGCCTGGCCGCGCTGGAGATGGCCCAGCAACTGCGGGCGGCCGGCGAGACCGTCGACGCGCTGTTCCTGATCGACGCGATCTTCGACGAGCGGTACTGGCCGCGCCGCACCTGGCAGCGGGCACTGATCCGCCGCACATGGTGGCAGCTGGTACGCATCGCGCGCCTTCCCCCGCGACCGGCGGTGGCCGAACTGCGGCACCGCGGCGGCCGCCTGCTCCAACGGCTGCGGCGGCGCGACACCGGGTCGCCGGACGCGCTGCACGCGATCGAATCGGCCGAGCCGACCCCGGCCGAAACCGCCCTGCGAGCCATCGGCGGCTACCGGCCCCGGTTCTACGACGGCGACCTCACCCTGATCGCCTCCGCCGCCGACCGGCACTTCGGCGCCGACACCGGCCGGCTGTGGGACGGCCACGCCCGCCACATCGACCTGCTGCGCATCGACGGCGACCACCTGACCGCCATGCACCACCCGGGGCCGGCCGCGGTGATCGCCCAGATGATCGACCACCGCCTGGCCGCCCACCGCCCCGACTGGCCCGGCCTGCGCCCGGCCCCCGGCTTCGCCCGTCCGATGATCGTCACGACCATGCGCTGGTTCTCCGCCGCCCGGCTGGCCAACGCGCTGGCCGAGGCCGGCTTCGAGGTCTCCGCCTGCCACCCGGCCGACCACCCGCTCGACGTGCTGACGACGCTGAACGCCGGCCACCGGCTGCGCCGCCTCGGCCGCCTCGCCAGCCTCGAAACGGCGATCCACGCCTCCCGGCCCGACGTGCTGCTGCCCGACGACGACCGGGCCTGGGCCCTGCTCCGGCGCCTGCACGGTCACACCACCGACCCCGCGATCAAGGCACTGATCGAGCACTCCCTCGGGCAGGCCCCGGACTGGGAGCGCATCTCCTCGCGTACGGCGGTGGCGCAGGAAGCCCGCAAAGCGGGCGCCGCGGTCCCGGACACCGAGGTGATCCCCGACCTGGCGGCCCTTTCCGGATGGCCGCTCCCGCTGGCCCTCAAGACCGACGGCAGCTGGGGCGGCCGAGGCGTCGCCCTGGTGCGGTCACCGGCCCAGCTCGCACCGGCCTGGGCGTCGATGTCCCGCCCGTCCAGCTACCCCCGGGCGATCAAACGCCTGGTGGTCAACCGCGACGTCGACGGCATGGTCGCCCGGCTGCGCGGCCGGCGGCCGGTGGTCAACGCCCAGCAGTACGTCGAGGGCCGCGAAGCCATCGTCACGGTCGCGTGCCTGGCCGGCGAGGTCCGCGACCTGGTCTGCCTCGAAGTGCTCCAGTCCACGAACGAACGCGGGCCGGCCGCGACGGTCCGGCTGATCGACGACCCGGGCATGGAGGCGGCGGCCCGGGCGGTGGTGGCGAGGTTCGGGCTGAGCGGCTTCTGCGGCATGGACTTCATCCTGACGCCGGACGGTACGGCGCAGCTGCTCGAGCTCAACCCCCGCGTGACGCCGACGTGCTACCTGCTGGTCGAGGGGGGCCACGCGGCGGGGCGGGCGCTGACCCTGTTCCCGACCGAGCACGCGACGGCCGAGGTGGTGGACGTGCCGGTGCGCTCGCTCGCCCTGACCCGGCTCGGCTCCCAGATCACGGCCCGGCAGTCGAGGCCACTGACCCGCATGGGCCGCCGTCTGACCCAGCGCCTCAACCCGTCCCGCTTCTGAAGCGCTGCGCCTGCTCAGCGAATCGTGTCCCGGCGGGGGACGAAGCGGAACAGGACCGCCGCCGCGGCGAAGCCGACGACTCCGGAGACGATGATGCCGGAGGCCAGGCCGGCCAGGGCGGTCACGGCCGAGAGGATCACCGGGCCCAGTGCCGCTCCGCCGTCGGCCAGTTCGCGCCACACGCCGAGGAACGTCGGGCGGCCGATCGCCGGTGCCACGTCGGCACCCAGCGTGTTGACGATGCCGGAGCCGATGCCGTTGCCGATGCCCATCACGGTGGCCGCCACGCCCAGCGTCACCGCGCCGTGGGTCAGCGGCATCGCCAGGAACGACAAGCCCATCACCAGCGTGCACGGGACGGCCACCGCCCGGCGGCCCCAGCGGTCCATCACCAGCCCGGCCGGATAGAAGACCAGCGCCTCGAGCGCGCCCGAGACGCCGAACAGGATCGACGACGTGCTGGGGTCGAGGTGCAGGTGCTGGGCCCACAGGGGCATCACCACCTGCCGGGTCTGGCGGATCGCCGACAGCAGCAGCACCCCGACGCCCAGCGTGGCCAGGACCCGCCAGTGGCCACGGGTGATCGACCAGGTCGAGGTGTCCTCGGCCGAGGTGTGCGAGGGCAGGTCGGGCACCGTGTACGCGATCGCGCCGGCGCCAAGGATGGCGACCAGGGACGCGGCGTAGGCGCTGTCCAGGCCGTACAGCTTGATGAGGCCGGCCCCGGCGAACGGGCCGATGAACGCGCCGATGCGGGCCATGCCGCCGAGGGTGGACATCGCCCGCGCCCGCATCGCGAGCGGGACCACCTCGGTCAGGTAGGACTGGCGGGCCAGCTGGAAGACCGCGCCGGCCATGCCCTGGGCGAGCACGCCGATCGAGAAGAGCCACAGGCCCACGTCGCCCAGGCAGAGCGCGAGACCGGCCGCGTTGATGGCGGCCGCCCAGATCATCGAGCGGCGCTCGCCGAACCGGGTCGTCATCACGCCGGCCGGGATGTTGGAGATGATCGAACCGATGCCCATCAGCGAGACGACGAGCCCGGCGACGGCGATCGAGGCGCCGCGTTCGATCGCGCTGATCGCGATCACCGGCGCGATCACTCCGGAGGAGAACCCGTAGAGCAGGGACGGCCCGTACGCCGAGACCCCGACCGACCGCAGCCGGAAGGGAGTCTCGGTGGTCATGGATCTGATCCTGCTCGCCGCCGGGAGGGACGGCACCGATGCCCCGGGCAAGCGAGGTATAAAACACAGGCATGAGGATCGTGGTGCTCGACGACTATCAGCGTGTGGCCCGCCGATACGGGAAGTTCGACGACGACGTGCACGTCCTGCACGAGCACCTGGCCGACCCGGTCGAGGAGTTGAAGGACGCCGACGTGGTGGTGGCGATGCGCGAGCGCACCCCGTTCCCGGCCGAGATCTTCGACCGGCTGCCCCGTCTGCGCCTGCTGGTGACGACCGGCATGGCGAACGCCGCGATCGGCCTGGAGGCGGCCGCCGCGCACGGCGTCACGGTCTGCGGCACCGAGATGCACGGGTCGAGGAACACCGCCGAGCTGACCTGGGCCCTCATCCTGGCCTGCCGGCGACATGTGGTGACCGAGGACCGGGCGCTGCGTGACGGCCGCTGGCAGACCACGGTCGGCACCGACCTCGCCGGCAGCACCCTGGGCCTGCTCGGACTGGGCCGGCTCGGGGCCCAGGTCGCCAAGATCGGTCGGGCTTTTGACATGCGGGTGGTCGCCTGGAGCCAGAATCTGACACCGGAGAGGGCCGGGGAGGCCGGTGCGACCTGGGTTTCGAAGGAGGAATTGTTCACGGTCAGTGACGTCGTGAGTGTTCACTTGAAGCTGAGTCCGCGTACGGAAAGTCTGGTCGGTGCCGCCGACCTGGCGGCCATGAAACCCATCTCGATTTTGATCAACACCTCCCGGGGACCGATTGTCGATCAAGATGCGCTGGTCAGCGCGCTGGCGTCCGGTTCGATCGCCGGAGCGGGCCTGGACGTCTACGACGTCGAGCCGCTGCCGGCCGGACATCCGCTGCGCGGCGCGCCCAACACCGTGCTGCTGCCCCACCTCGGTTATGTCACCGAGCGTGCTTATTCCTCGATGTTCGAGCAGGTCGTCGAGGACATCGCCGCCTGGCGTGACGGTTCGCCGGTCCGCGTGCTGGCAGGACCTACGCTTGCCCCCTGATGTCTTCCTTGACGTTCACCCTCCTCGGGCCGGTCCGGGCCTGGCGCGGTGAGACCGAGATCGATCTGGGAACGCCCAAGCAGCGGGCGTTCCTGGCCCTCCTGCTGCTCCAACCCGGCCACCCTCTGTCACCGGATGAGATCGTCGCCGTGCTGTGGGGCGACGATCCGCCCGACTCGGCGCACAACCAGGTGCAGCGGCACGTCGGCCTGCTCCGCCGGCTTTTCGAGTCGGATCTCAAGGCGCGAGGCGCCTCCCGGTTTCTCGTACGCGGTTCCGGCGGTTACCGCCTCGACGTCGACCCGGAGGCCGTGGACCTCGGCCGGTTCCGTGCCCTGCGCCAGCAGGCGACCGCCGCGTCGCTGCTCGAAGCGCTAGCTCTCTGGCGGGGGCCGGTCGCCGCCGGCATCCCCGACGAGATCCGCTCGCACCCCGCGTTCGTCGCGGTCGACGGCGAATATCTTTCGGCGGTCAAGTCGGCCGCCGATCTCGCGCTGGAGGCCGATCCCGAGGTCGCCGACCAGGTGCTGGGCGTCGTGCGGGACGCGGCCGCCCGCCACCCGCTCGACGAGGCGCTGCAGGCCCGGCTCATGCTGATCCTCGCCGCGACCGGCAAGCAGGCCGAGGCGCTCGAGGCCTACCGGACGACCCGGCAGGTGCTCGCCGACGACCTGGGCCTCGACCCGGGCGCCGAGTTGCAGGCGGCGCATCAGCGGGTGCTCAAGGCGGGCACGGAAAAGCCGCCGATCACCCTGCAGGCCCCGGCGCAGCTCCCGGCCGATCTCGCCGCCTTCGCCGGGCGGCGACACGAACTCGACCTGTTCCCGAGGATCGACGGGAAGCCGCGGGCCGCCACCGTGGTCACGATCAGCGGCATGGCCGGCGTCGGCAAGACCACGCTGGCCGTCCACTGGGCGCACCGGATCGCCGACCACTTCCCCGACGGCCAGCTCTACCTCGACCTGCACGGCTTCCACCCCGGGCGCGCGATCACCAGCCCGGCCGACGCGCTGCACTCGGTGCTGGAGTCGCTCGGCGTGCCCGCGGCCGCCGTCCCGGCCAGCCTGGAAGCCCAGTCCGCGCTCTTCCGCAGCCTCCTCGCCCGCCGCCGGATGCTGATCGTGCTCGACAACGCCCGCGACACCGCCCAGGTGCGCCCGCTGCTGCCCGGCTCGCCCGGCTGCCTGACCGTGGTCACCAGCCGCAACCAGCTCTACGACCTGGTCGCCGAGCACGGCGCCACCCCGATCACCCTGGAGCGGCTGCCCTACGCCGACGCCACCGAACTGCTCTCCCGCCGCCTCGGCGCCGACCGGGTCGCCCTGGAACAGGACGCCTCGGCCGAGATCGTCGAGCTGACCGGCCGCCTCCCGCTCACGCTGGCCATGGTGAGTGCCCGCGCCGCGATGAACCCCCGCTTCTCGCTGGCCGCGATCGCGGGCGAACTGCAGCGCTCACACGGCAGCCTCGACGCGTTCGTCGGCGAGTCCTCCCACTCCGACATCCGCTCGATCTTCGACTGGTCCTACCAGGTCCTCACCCCGGCCGCCGCCCGCCTGTTCCGCCTGCTCGCGATCCACCCCGGCCCCGACTGCTCGCTGTCCGCCGCGGCCAGCATCGCCGGCGAGACGGCCGCCGAGGTGCGGCAGTCGTTCGGGGAACTGCAGCGGGCCAACCTGGTCGCCGAAACCGAGCCGGGCCGGTTCGCCGTCCACGACCTCCTGCGGGCGTACGCCCGCGAGCTGGTGCGCAGCGACGACATGGACGCGGCCTGCCGGCGCCTGACCGACTATTTCGTGCACAGCGCGGCCGCGGCCGGCCGCCTCCTCTTCCCGGGACGCGAGGAAACCCCGCTCGACCCGCCGGCCGCCGGTTCGGCGCCGGCTTCTTTCCGGTACGCGGGGGACGCCGTCGCCTGGTTCGACGCCGAACGCCCGGCCCTGATCGCCGCGGTCAAAACCCGCAAGCCGGGCGTCTGGCAGCTGTCCCTGCTCCTCGAGATGTACCTCGACCGCATCGGCGCCTGGCTGATCCAGGTCGAGGTGCAGACCGCCGCCCGCGAGGCAGCCGACACCCCGGCGGCCGTGGCCGGCACCGAACGGGCGCTGGGCTTCGCCGAGGGCCGCCTGGGACGCTGGGCGACCGCCGACCGGCACCTCGCCCGCGCCCTCGAAATCTTCACCGAGATCGGCGACAGCCTCGGCCAGGGCCGCACCCACCGGCTGATGGCGTTCCTGCTCAACCGGCGGCTCCGGCACGACGAGGCGCTCTCGCACTACGCGGAAGCGGCCGACCTCTACGAGGAGACCGGGTTCGCCCGCGGGCTCGGCTACCTGCACAACGAGATCGGCTGGACCTACATCCTGATCGGCGACCACGCGAAGGCGCTGGAGGAGTGCCGGCTCGCCATCGAAAGCCACCGCGCCCGCGGCGACCGCAACGGCCAGGCGGCGGCCTGGGACAGCATGGGCTACGCCCAGCACCACCTCGGGGCGTACGACGAGGCGCTGGAGTCGTACAGCCAGGCCATGCGGCTCTACCGCTCGCTCTACGACCGCTCACTGGAAGCCGAAACACTCGTACACATCGGCGACACCCACCAGGCGGCGGGCCGCCCGGCCGAAGCCGCCCTGGCCTGGCGGCAGGCCCTCGAAATCTTCGACGACCTCGGCCACCCCGACGCCGGCCAGGTCCTCGACCGCATGCGCCTGGTCGACGCCCGCTAGCCGACCAGGCGCCAGGTCGAGACGTGTCTGGTGCTCTCGTGGGTGAACGGCTCGCGCGACCACGACTCCCAGCGGTCCTCCGGCTCCATGCCCGCCATCTGGGCCATCAGGTCGAGCTCGGACGGCCAGACATAACGGAACGGAATCGAGTTGAACGCCTCGCGGGACAGATAGTTGGAGCTCATCTGCTGGGTCGCGACATCGTAGCGATCGAAGGCCCACTCCCGCGGCCCATCGCGGAACGGCACCAGGTTTTGGCCCGGCGGCAGGCGCCGCAGGTCGGGCTGCATCGTCTCGATCAGGAACCGGCCGCCCGGCCGCAGGTGCGCGGCCGCGTTGCGGAAGCAGGCGACCTGGGCCTGCTGGCTGGTCAGATTCATGATCGTGTTGAAGACGAGGTAGACCAGGTCGAAGTCGCCGTCGACCCGCGTGCTCGAAAAATCGCCGATCGTCACGTCGATCCGGTCGCCGCCCGGCTTGGCCCGCAGCCGGGCCACCATCGCCCGCGACATGTCGATGCCGGCCACCCGCACCCCGTGCTCGGCCAGCGGCAACGCGACCCGGCCGGTGCCGATCGCGAACTCCAGCGCGCTGCCGCCCAGGCCGGCCAGAAGCTCGACCGTCTCGGCCACCGCGTCGACGTCGACCTCGGCGTCATAGGTCGCGGCGATCCGCTCGTCGAAGTAGCCGTCCTCGTCCATCGCCGCACGCTACCGACTTCCTACGGAAGATCGAAAGGCAATTTCAGCCCATCGAGTGCGGTTCCGCACGGACATTTCCGCTCGGCCGGGAGCCGGGTCACGGCCTCCAGGAGTACGCCCCGGAGCCGCTCGACGTTCCGCCCGAACACCTCGAACACCTCCTGATGGGTGACACCGCCCTCCCCCTCGACCCCCGCGTCGAGGTCGGTCACCAGCGCGATCGCGGTGTAGCAGAGGCCCAGCTCGCGGGCCAGCACCGCCTCCGGATGCCCGGTCATGTTGACGATCGTCCCGCCGATCGAGGCATACCACCGCGACTCGGCCCGGGTCGAGAAACGCGGCCCCTCGATGACGACCATCGTGCCGCCGTCGACCGCGCTGCCGACCTTGTTGCCGGCCGCCGCCAGGACCGCCGCGCGGCCGTCCGGGCAGTACGGATCGGCGAACGACACATGCACCGCACCCTCGTCGTAGTACGTCTGAACCCGCCCGCTCGTACGGTCGATCAGCTGGTCAGGCACCACGAACGTGCCCGGCCCGTGATCCGGCCGCAGCCCGCCCACCGCACAAGGCGCCACGATCTGCCGCACCCCCAGCGACCGCAACGCCCACAGGTTGGCCCGGTACGGGATCTTGTGCGGCGGGTAGCGGTGATCGCGCCCGTGCCGGGGCAGAAACGCCACCCTCCGGCCGCCGACCTCGGCGATCGTCACCGGATCGGACGGCGGACCGTAGGGCGTGGACAACTCATGCTCGGTCGCGCCCTCCAGAAGCGCGTACAGCCCCGAGCCACCGATGACACCGATCTCCGCGGTCGCGTTCATGCGCAGACCTTATCGGCGGCCGGAATCACGGGCTAATGTGCGAGGCATGGCGTTGCTGGATGACCTTTCGCGCTCGGCTCGAGCCGCCCGTGTATAGCGAGGGTCAGCGGATCGGAGGCCGGTCGATGGAGTCCATGACCGGTCAGCTGCTGGTTGCGACTCCGACCCTGAAAGACCCCAACTTCGACCGCACGGTCGTGCTCCTCGTCGCCCACGAGACCGGCGGCGCCCTCGGCGTGGTCCTCAACCGCGCCACCGAGGTCCCGGTCAGCGACGTCCTCGGCCAGTGGGGCGAACTCGCCGGCGACCCCGCCGTCCTCTTCGAAGGCGGCCCGGTCCAGCCCGAATCGGCGATCTGCCTGGCCCGCACCCGCCCCGAGATCAAACGGCGGGTCACCGGCTTCCACCAGGTCGCCGGCAGCCTCGGCACCGTCGACCTATCCGCCGACCCCGACCGCCTCCGCGACAGCGTCGCCGGCATCCGCGTCTTCGCCGGCTACTCCGGCTGGTCAGCCGGCCAGCTCGAAGAGGAAGTCGCCGCCGGCTCCTGGTTCGTCTTCGACGCCCTCCCCGGCGACCCGTTCATCGAACGCCCCGACGACCTCTGGGCCATGGTCCTCCGCCGCCAAGGTGACATCCTGGCCGCCGTAGCCCACTTCCCACCCGACCCCTCGCTGAACTGAGGGGGGTGTCCGGACCCGACCGGCCGGAGTGTGTAGTATTTCCTTCGTGCCCGGCGAGCCGGGCAGTGCAAGGGGCTGTGGCGCAGCTGGTAGCGCACCACACTGGCAGTGTGGGGGTCAGGGGTTCGAGTCCCCTCAGCTCCACGAGCAGGTTCTTACTTGAACCCACGTCGGCATCACCCTCTCGGGTGGTGCCGTTCTCGTTTCTGGCGTAGGTGACCAGCGGGGATACCAGGTCGGCTAATTCGTCGTAGGCGACGAAGGGTCCGTCGCCGTCGTGGTCGAGGTAGTGCTTCGCGAAGAAGGCTTGGTTGAGCTGTTGGCGTCCGCGCTGGCTGGCGTGGCGGTAAAGCTCCTTCGGGTCCGTGAGCAGCTCACAGAGCGTCGCCAGAGTCTCCCGCGCGGCTTCGAGACTCGGCGTCTCGTCCTGGTCGAGCTGGCGGGCGAGCCGGCCTCGCTCGTCGCGGACGTTGCGGAGGCGGGCGGCGATCTTGTCCTGCGGCCAGTCGGGGTCTCCGATCAGGTCGAGGAAGCGATCTTCTTTCGTGTTGAGTTCACTGAGCCGGCTTGCGACGCTCGCGCGGATCTGGGCTTGAGCGGCGCCGTTTCTGGCTAGCTGATCTTCGACGAGCGCGGTGATCTGCTGCCTGAGTCGGCCGGGTAGCGCCACGGTGGCGTAGTTGTCGAGGACGGCGGATTCGACCTTGGCAATGGGCAGGTAGGGCAGGTCGCAGTCGTGGAGCTGCCGCCCTCGGCAGAAGTAGTAGAAGTGCAGCTCGCCGGTCTTGCTCTTGCCGCGCATGACCATGAGTCGGCGCTGGCAGCGGGCGCACCACACTGCGCCTTTGAGGTAGTGGTTGTGGACGCGCTCGCGGCCTCCCCCGGTACGCCTCGACTCTGTTACCTGTTGGACGCGGTCGAAGACCTCGGGCGTGACCAACGGCTGGTGCCTGCCGGGATACTCCTGCCCTCGGTATTCGACCAGGCCGAGGTAGTAGCGGTCGCTCAAGAGCTTGCCGAGCGCGTGGATCGAGATTTCCGTGCCGCCCGGATAACGATGGGTTGGCTTGGTGCGGAGGCCGGCGTCCGTGAGCGCTTGGATGAGCGTCCGAACGGTGTAGGCGCCGGAGGCATACAGCTCGAAGGCGGAGCGGATCAGCGGGCCGCGTACCGGATCGACCGCGACCGTGCGCACTTCGCGTCCCTCGAAGTTCTCGCGGACGTTGAGGTAGCCGATCGGCGCCCGGCTGACCGACCCGCCTCGTAGGATCTTCTGTCCCATTTTGTAGGCGATGTCCGCTCCGGAGGCGCGCGACTGGTACTCGTTGACGCCGTCCAAGACGGTCGCGACCAGGTCGCCGATCGCGGTGTCCTCGGTGTAGTCCATGATCGAAATCAAGGTAACGCCGGCCGCACGTAGGTCCCGCTTGGTGATCGCGGCGTCGATGCTATTGCGGTGGAGCCGGGAGCGGGCGTAGACGATCACGTAGTCGATGTCGGGCTCGGCCTTAAGTCGGGCCATCATTTCTCGGAAGACTGGCCGCCCGTCGACCGTGGTCGCCGAGCGGCCGGGCTCGACGAACTCGGCCACGATGTCGGCGTCCAACTCCTTCGCGCGACGCTGGATGGCCGCGCGCTGTGCAGGCAGAGAGATGCCCTCGGGGTCGTAGTCGGTGTTGACCTGACCGGCTGACGAGACGCGCAGGTAGATGATCGCGCTCTTCCGGCGGGTGGTGGGCCGGTCGTGCCGCTCAGTCATTCGGTCGCTCCTTCAGGCGCTCGCGCTCCCGATCGCGGGCGAGGTCGTCCGCGATGATCGCGAGGACGCGGGCAAGGACATCTACATCGATGTTCAGCTCGCGCCGAGATGGGACTTCTAGGGACGTCTTGAGCTTGCCAGTCTCCGTCTCGGGCGTCTCTTCCGTTCGTATGCTGCGATTTCTCCTCTCGCCGGCGGGACTTGCCATGGACCTCCTTTCTTCCGATGCTCGATGTCCGCGCGGTTGTCCGTCCGCGCGCTGATCTGCGCAGACGCGCGCGAGCGGACGGACGTCCCCGCGGACGATGGGGTCAGGCGCGCCAGCGTCCGCGAGCGACTTGCCGAGCGCGTCCGGTAGCGGCGAGCGCTTGGAGCCGGTCATAGATCCAAGTGCGACGCATGCCGGTCGCCTCGATCAGCTCCGGGACAGTTAGCCCGGCGTCCGGCGCCTCGCCGAGGATGGTCAGAAGTGTCTGTTCCGGATCGTTGACGGTCTTCATAGGCGGCTCGATGGCGCGTGAGTGGTGCCCGATCGCGCTGCGAGACAACGGATCGAGGTCGGGCCGGTGGCCGGCGTAGCGGCCGGCCGTCTCCCGCACCTGGTCGTCGGTAATGAGGTAGGCGCGCGCCCGGCGTGGTTGGTTGTGTCCGTCGGCGAGGACGTAGAACTTGCCGGGCGCGTCCAGGGTGTGCGCGTGCCAACCGACGGCGAGCATGCCCCTATCCAGGATGAGGTCGACATCGCGGCGTTCCCGCACCCGTAGGCAGACGCGGACGCTCATCTGCGAGCGGAGCGCGCCGCCTCCCATGGCCTTCTGCGTCGGCCGTTGCGTGGCCGCGAGGATGTCGACGGCGACCGCACGACCCCGGCGCGCGACAGACTCGGCATGCCCGACAGCGTCGGGTGCGGTATCGGCGAGCTCGGCGTACTCGTCGATGACGATGACCAGAGCAGGCGCGTCCGGCGTGGGTCCCCAGACTCGGCTGTTGTCGTGGCTCGCCGCGTGCGCTCGGGCGTCCAGGACGGCAACGGCGTCGGCGAGCATCTTGGTTGCCTCGTCGGGGGAGGTGGCCAGGCGCCCGAGGCACGATGCCCATGGGCGGAGTTCCATGCCGCCCTTGAGGTCGATTCCCCAGAGCACGACGTCGGGGCAGGCGACGAGGTTGCCGAGGACGACGTTCAGAACGCCGCTCTTGCCGGAATCGGTCGTGCCGCCGATCAGGGCGTGTCGGCGTAGCAACGGGACTCGGACGGTCGTGGTGTCCTCGAAGACGCCGAGGTCGATCGGGTCGGCCAGCGAGCGGGCGGTCGGCCCTGGCCAAGGGATTGCACCGGCGTGCGGGTCGACGGCGAGGACGCGCATCGTGCACCGGCCGGCGTGCGCCGGATCTTGTTCGACGCGGACGGCGCCGGGTCGCGTTCCCAGTGCTGACTCGATGGCCGGTACGCGTGCCACGACGTCGGCGACGCTCTGGCCGGGGCGCAGCTTCATTCGGCCCCGCCAACCCCAGGTGTCGACGACAGCCGACATAATGCGCGACCCGTCAAGTCCGATTGTCTCCGCGAGTTCGGGCCAGGCATGGATGACCCGATCGACGCGGACACGTGCTCGACGCCGACGATGTGCCCACCAGGGAACGCCGAGCACCACCACGGCGAGCAGGAGGACGGTCGGCAGGGGCCTCATGCCAGGGCCAACCGCGGTCGCCGTTGCGAGCCAACCTCCGGCAACGATCGCCACCGTCGCCGCATAGACGCGTTCCTGGCCGCGCCTGATTCGGAGGCCGGCAGTCAGAGCCGTGATCGCCGAGATGAGTGCGACGGCTGGCCACAGGTCCGGATGGGTGCGATGGAAAATGAGTCCGGCCGTTGCGAGGGCGAGTCCGGCGCCGACGGGTGCGAGTCCGGACCGGTACCGGAACAACGCCCGACCGATTGCGGCCAAGCCGACGATCAGGAACGGTTCGTCGGGCACGAGCAGAAGTGGTTGTGGATTTCGCCGGCTCCATCGACGATGCCGACGGCCATAAGCCCTCATGCCGCGAGTTCGCCGTCGTCGAGCCGCACTCCGGTCCGGTGCTGCTCGATCTCGTCGCGGAGGTACGCGAGCGGGTCGGACTCGCCATCCTGATCGGCGCCGAGCGTGGCGCGAACTGCGGCCAGCAGGTTGGCGAAGTCCAAGCGCGTGCGGCTGAGTAGCCGGGCGAGACGGTCGACCTCGGCGAGTAGGACGGGAACGTCTCCGACGGCGATCCAAAGCGTGGTCGGTGTTCGTTGGTGCCGGGCAGCTAGTAGGTGGTTGAGAACAGCCTCCCGATCGATGATCGGGCGCGGCGTGCGCGGTTCGTTGGTCATGGGCGGGTTGGCGCCTCCTTTCGGTCGGTTTCTGTGGTGAGTCGGCGCCGGAGTTCGGATGCTTTCGGCCCCGCGATGCGGAGCGCCGAGCGCAAGCCGTCTCGGCTGATCGGACGCCCGTTGTGCGCGGCGCGGTGCCGGGCATCGGCGTCGCGAGCCGCGTCCAGGAGATCGCTCTCGGTCCGGCGGGTCCGGACTTGCGGACTGACCACCGGCGCGGGTGGCGGGTCTTGGATGGACGTGAGCGCGTGTAGATGGGCGGTGAGTCCGAGGACGGCTGCCGGCACGGCGCCGACCAGGACGATGATCGGCCAGGAGATCGTGATCAGCCCCGCAGCGTTCAGGTGATAGCCGGCGTTGCCAACGATGCTCGTGGCTATGGCGCCGATCGCGTTGGCACGGGCGAAGCTCCGGGCGCCCTTGCTGCCGACGGTCCCGGCGAGCCAGACGCGGGCCGACGTCATGGCGTACGCGTCAATAGTGATAGGCAACAGCCAGGCGAGTTGTTCGGGCCACCCGGCGACTTCAGCGAGACCCCGGAGGCCGGCAAAGCTCGCCACCGCAGCCGAAATCGCCGCGACGGCCATGCCGACAATGACCCACCAGTCCCGTCCCGCGCGGGCCACGTCAGAGATCCAGCCCGGCGACAAAGCGAGCCAGGGCGCGGAGTCCGTTGCCGATGTCCGGGCCAACAGACGACGAGGCGAGGTAGTAGCCGAACGCCGCGCAGATCGCTGCCTGCCAGAGCGGCAGGCGGGCGTACCGCCACAGCAGGAAGACGAATACGCCAAGCAGGATGACCGCAGAAACGGCGATCGTCATGCGTCACCGTCCTTGCGGTTGCGGCGCGTACGGATGCCCCTGTCCGCACCGCCGTGGCCGCCGCGCGGCCGGTGCCGACGGCTCCAGAGGTTCCGGGCCGTGCACTTCCGGCAGAGCTTGCGGTGCCCCGCGCCCAGTTGTGCGCCGCACGGGCACGTCGGGGGCTGCTCGGCGAAGTGTTGGATTTCCATTGCTGATCTCCTCTCAGGCTGGCGATACGAAGTCCGCATCGACGCCATTGAGAGTGCGATCATTGGACGGGACGTGATCAGGTCATGGCTGGACGTGTCGGAGATGTCTCGCCTAGGGTGGTCAATCTGCCGGACGTCCTGCTGGGGAGACGATGCCGAACGAGCGACTACGCTCCGCAATGTTGGAACGCGGGATCACCCCCGCCGCACTTGCGGAAGCGCTCAAAGTGGATCCGAAGAGCATCGAGCGCTGGATCAGCGGCCGAATGCCCTACCGGCGCCACCGATACGCGGCTGCTGCTCACTTAGGAGTCGACGAGGTCTACCTCTGGCCCGATGCGTTGCGCGCCGATCAGGTTGCGAGCGCCAGCGAGAGCGAGATCATCAACATCTATCCGCATCGCTGGACTGTCCCGTCCGACCTGTGGCGCAACTTCTTCGACAACGCCGAGTCCGAGATCGGAGTCCTGGTCTACAGCGGACTCTTCCTGTCCGAAGACGCCGGCGTGCGCCGCATCTTCCGGAAGAAAGCCGAAGCAGGAGCACGGGTGCGCATCCTCCTTGGCGACCCGGACGCCGAAGTCGTCGCACAGCGAGACGCCGACGAGGGCATCGAGAGTCTGGCAGCCAAGATCAAGAATGCAATCGTGATGTACCGGCCGCTCCTTAGCATCGAGGGCGTCGAGTGCCGGTTGCACCGCACTGTTCTCTACAACTCAATCTATCGAGCCGATGAGCAGTTGCTGGTCAACACCCACATCTACAGCTTCCCCGCATCGGAGGCGCCAGTCTTCCACCTCAGGCGGGTTGCTGGCGCCACGATGGTTTCGACGTACGTGGACAGCTTCGATCACGTGTGGGATGGCGCCACACCGCTGGAATGAGGCAGGTATGGGACGACGCATCGACTACTACGACGATCCTGAGGCTCCCAAGGCCAACAGCGTGGTTCCCTCGGCGAACGCCGTCGTGGTCGACGACCAGGGCGCCATCCTGTTGATTCGTCGCTCGGACAACGACAACTGGGCGCTTCCCGGCGGCGGCATGGATCTCGGCGAGTCGCTGCCGGAGACCGCAGTAAGGGAGACGGCCGAGGAAACCGGGATCGAAGTCGAGGTCACCGGCCTGGTGGGCATCTACACCGACCCTCGTCACGTCATCCTGTACACCAGCAACAACGAGGCACGGCAAGAGTTCTCGGTGGTGTTCACGGCGCGGCCCGTCGGCGGCACACCGACGCCGAGCGACGAGTCGACCGAGGTTCGCTGGGTGCCGCCGAGGGAGATCGGTTCCTTACCGATGGACCGGTCGATGCGGATGCGGATCGACCAGTACCTCACCGCGCCGCTAGACATCCACCTTGGATAGCGACTGGCTCAGCGCCTTTGCCGACGTATTCTCCGCGGTCGGGACCGTCGGAGCATTCCTGTTGGGATTCTTCCTGCTGCGGCGTGAGCACCGTCGAGAGGCTGACCGTGCCGAGGACGAGCGCCGGGCACAAGCCGAGCGCATCAGCGCGTGGGTCGAGTTGACGAGGAAGGCTGACGGCGGTCGCGAGCTGGACTTCCACGTCCACAACGCGAGCGCGATGCCGATCTACGAGGTGGAGTTGCCGCTTCCCGCTCGCGGTGGCGAAGAGCCAGGGTCCGAGTTTGTTGGACTCGTGCCGCCTGGCCGCACAGTCCAGCGATCGGCGCCAGCGGAGTGGCTTCGGTCGTACGTCGAACCCGAACCCGTCCAGATCGAGTTCCTCGATAGCGCGGGCCGGCGGTGGAGTCGCGACGAGCAGGGAACTCTTTCACGTACGGACTAACCCTGGCCGTCGGCCAGGGCTGTCCTGACTATCTGAACCGATTCGACGATCAGCGGGCCGGCCTCGCGGATAGATCTAGCCACGAGGTGGTCGGGTCCGTAACGGCTTGCGATCTCTGCTAGGCGTTCTTCCACCTCGACAGGCTCACCGTCTGGCGTTGTCGTCATGTCGGCGTACGTGATCGCGTCCGACAGCATGCCTTCGACCGGCGCAAACTCCGCGGCGAGATCTTCATCAAGACGCCGGTTCCGTGCCTCGATGAGCGCACACGAATGATGAGCGACCAGCCGGCAAATCAGGTCATCGGCACGCTCGACGTCTCGCAGGTAGCGAGCGCCGTCAAGCTGGTGCATGCCCGTCACCACAAGATTGGGCGCATAGCCGATGTCATGGAGCCAGGCCGCAGCAACCAGGGTCGGGCCGTCAGCGCCGACCAGATGAGCCACTGACTCGGCCTTGTGGCCAACGCCCTGGCTGTGGGACCAACGGCGCGGGATCGACTCGGCCAGCAATAGGCGCGCAAGGTCGCGGGCACGTTCGACTTGATCCACATGGGGAGCCTAGCGAACGTCCCGTGATAAAGCGCCCAGGTCGCTACCGGTCGGCAACCTCCTCAGACTGCAACCCGTTGATCAAAGCTGCGGCGAGCCGATCGGCGACCGAAGGCACAACGTCGCCGATTCGAACCACGGGCTGCCCCTGGTGCCCGATGACGTCGTGCAAGGCCGGAAACTCCTGGCCGACGTCGAAGCCAGCATCTTCGAGGGCCAGCGCAAGGCGATCGACTGAACTTCTCGCGTCGTCCTCGCTTGCACCTGCATCGCGTCCCATGGCTGCCCGTCCGTTTCTCTCCTCCGTGGAGCTTGGCGCCAAGTCTTCACTTCTAGTGACGGACGTTGAACTACGACTCAGGACGTCTTGGGACTTCTTGGCTAGGATGAGGTGTGCCCTGGGATGGGAGCAGCGCGTGAATAACCTGCTTGTACGAGCCTTGCGCAGCGCCGGCGTTGATGTCGTGGATGTCGCGGCGCGCTTGAGCGTGGACCCGAAGACCGTGCAACGGTGGATCAGCGGCCGCATGCCGTACCCCCGTCATCGCGACGCCTTGGTCGGACTCACGGGATGGTCAGCTCACGAGTTGTGGCCGAGCCTTCCGCATCCAGTCGAGCCGGCCGCGATAGCCGACGAGGTCCGAATCATCTACCCGCACCGCTCGGCAGCGCCCTCCGACTCGTGGGTTCGACTGCTGGGCCGCGCCGAGCACGAGATCGACATCTTGGCTTACAGTGCGCTCTTCCTCGCCGAGGACTTCTCGGCGGTCGAGCTGCTGCGCGCGAAGGCGCGAGGCGGCGTACGCGTACGCATCGCGCTCGGCGACCCGGACGGCCAACACATTGCCAGCCGAGGGGCCGAGGAGCGCATCGGTGCCGGCATGAGCGCCCGCATCCGTACCGCCCTCGTAAGCTTCCAGCCGTTGGCCGAGGAGCCGAGCATCGACATTCGGCTACACGACACGGTGCTCTACAACTCCACCTACCGCGCCGACTCAGAGATGCTCGTCAACCCCCACGTCTACGGCAGGCCGGCCGCGCACGCTCCAGTAATCCACCTCAACGGCACGGGCGACGACGGCATTGTGTCGACTCACATGGAATCGTTTCAGCGCCTGTGGGCAGCGGCGAAACCGTCGAAGGTTTGACCCGCGCCCTCCATCCAAACACCGGCGATTCCGGGCCGCCGACGAGGCAGAACGCCGGATCGGAAGAACACCGCGTGCGCATCCTGCCGAGCTGGGCACGGCTCGGCCTCTGCACACGTGACGCACATACCGCCCGACGTGACCGTCAGGTGCAGGTAGAGATCGGCTTCTGCCTGAGCCAGATCGTCTTGAGCGTCCTCACCGTCGCTCAGCGGCCGTCGCATCGCCGGCGCAATTTCCTTGGCTTGACGCTGGTTGCGCAGCGGGCCGGCGCCGGTGTCGGGTCGCGTGTCTAGGTCCTGGGGTTGCACTGAGCGTCCTCCGGTGCCAATGGCCGCGATCTTGCCGCAAGCAAGATGCGCTAACCAGCCGGAGACCCGGCCGCACGGCGTAGCGCACGTACGACCGGGCCCTCGATCAACACCGTTGCCACCCGGACCACGACCGCGGGGGCTCTTCAAGATCGTCGTAGCGAGGCTGCCTCGGTGCTGCTTTTGAGCTTGGAGTCGTTGTGACCGGTTTCCAACCGCATCCGGTCGGACGTCCTTGTGACGACTAGTCGTCCCACCGCCCCAGAATGGCGGGCCGGCGGATGCGTCGATCTCGTCATGCCGGGCGGGGCGAGCGTGCTCACGAAAGCCATCAAGAGTCCATAGCCGGAATCGCCGCCCCAATCGACTGTGGAGGATCACCGGTACGGGGGACTGCCAGGCAACTTGCCGACCGCTACCGTTGGTGGGCTGGTTCTCGGCTTGGCGGTGGACAAAGCAGCCGTGGCGGGTCGACGGGACTGATGGAGACAGTTGACCTTGGCGTCGATCGAGCATCACGACCTCACATCGGTCACGGAAGGTGGCCCTGGTAGCGCGCCTCGGAGTGTCGGCTATCTCGGACATAACGCCCGTAAGGCACGATATGGTGTGGCCTACTTCCAAACCATCTGCAGTCAGGCCGGCTTTGGGTTTAGTGAGACTTCGCCAGACGAGGACATGCTGGCCGTCGATGGACAAGTCATCTTCCCTGCGGCTTCAGCCTCGGTACAGGTTAAGTGTTCGTCACAGTTCAAGATCTCAGGCCGTTCCGCCTCCTGGCCGGCCGAGCCCGGGTGGCGAGACAAGTGGAAGACATCCCTGGTGCCGGTCTACTTCGTGCTGGTGATCTTGGATAACGCGGAACCCTCTGGCTGGATCTCCCACCACGGCGCCGGGACGGACCATGCCGCAGGCGCGTTCTGGACGCGGGTTGATCAAATGGCCCCGGTCCGTAGTATCGAGATACCGAAGACGCAGCGTTTGACTGCCGAGACGCTAGAACAATGGCAAGGCGAAGTCGTCGATAGTTTCGCACCGCCGGGGAGGTGAGACGAGTGACCACTGAAATCCTCGTTCCCGACCTTCGGGACATCCAGGGATACATGAGGCATACCGGGTGGCAAGAATATCCTCCTGGGCGTGCCGGCAGTCTCTGGTCTAAGGCTGATACACAGATTGGTGTTCCACATAACGGCGAGCATAAGGATGCCGTAGTCGGGGTCGTGGAGCGCCTAGCGTTTGCTGAGTCGCGCCCGCTTCGGTCCATGGCTGAGCGAATCCGACATTTCCGCTTCGATATCGCACATTTGCGAGCGGTCAACGATTTTAAGATCGCCGACTCGATTCCCCTTGAAGCCGGGTCAGTCATTACAAACTCAGCCCGCATGATGCTTCGATCATCTGGCACAACTTCACGCGGCATCAGAAGCGAAATTGCTGGAAGCTACTCAAAAATTGGCGACCGAGTCGTCCAAGAAGCCCGGATGGGCCACACTGAACGCGGCTCATTCATAATACCTGTCCTCGTTAAGCTTCCTGAAGTTGAGGAGCCTGCAGTGGGCCAGGGATCGTTCGTGTCAATCGCGAAAAGTGCGCCGGAACCGTTCGAGCGACGGGTCATGCGAACCTTCGCTCAGTCCCTGGCTGCGGTCAAACAATTAGTGGTTGAGCCAGCATTAGAACCATCAATCGAGGTTCTTTTCGCTATAGTTGAGCGAGGTGTTAGTCGCGAGTTCTGCTGGGCTTTGAGTCGTGTGCTAGAACAGAGTGCAGTTAGCAAGTTTGATACCCGCTTCAGCTGGGCTGAGTCTGTCCAACATTCTCGCTCCCTACCAGAATCCGTGGAACTGGACGGGGAAGCGCACGAGCTAGTAGAGATGACGGCTGACAAACTAAAGGTCCACAAAGTAGAGCCACATCAGGTTTTCTCAGGAAAAATTGTGGAGCTCAGACACAACACCGGCGACGCGTATGGCTGGATCAAAGTCTCGACAATTCGCAACAACCGAAACTCCGAGATATCCGTACGCCTGCCCGCCGACCACTATAATGACGCAGTTGAGTGGCATAGGGATGCACGACCGGTCTTGGTCGAGGGCCAGATACAACGAGCATTTGGCCAGCGCGCGACCGTTCGAGATCCTCGGCGCTGTTACCCCGTAGACGAGACCTTCCTACGTTAGATTCGCAAAACCTGCCTCAGCTAAGTGAGGCCGCAGATTGCACGTCAAAAGAATTATATGTTTGCGGTTGAGGCCGCATTTCAGTTGCGATTACATGCGGATCTACATTCGGCGGCGCAGCACGTTTGGCCAAGTGGTGGTCCGACGAAATATCAACGAAGCAGTGCTCAACAATGGGGCTTCAGGTTTTCGACTCTTTGATTAGTCGACAAATGCCAAATGAAGGCTCAACTAACCGGCTTCTTTCGACTTCAGGCGTCGGCTGACGTTGCGGCGCCGCATCAGGCCAGTGCTAATACACTATGTCCGAACCGAAGTGTGTGCGACTTGAAGGCGTTAACTCGATCTCGTGCTTATGCAGAAGAGCAACACCTTCAAGTCTCTCCTCATGCCCGAGCGATATGTATACCAAAGCCCTATCGCCCGAGAATGACTCCGCGTCGATTGTGAACGCCGCAGGAGAGTTGGGCTCAAGCCTATGCGGCAGTTTAGGGCTATCCATAATGCCGCAGTTTCCGCCGTTCAGCACCGTCTGCCTACCCTCTGCCGCCTCGTGAATCAAGATACCAACGACGGTGGTGCTTTCTTTGCCCATATTGGTCAATGTTATTAAGAAAGCTCGAACGCGATCATTGGGTCCTGTAACAAGATTCTTCATATAGGAGGCTCGTCCGATTACCTTAGGGCGTGCGCGTCGAATTTCTGCAACGTTATTTTTGGCCTGCCAAAAGCCTATCGCTAACGACGTAAGTGAGACCGCCAAACTAACTATAGATAAAATGAGCGCCCAGCTGGACGTTGTCGAGCTTGCAGCTCCGAGCAATAAGGGTCCGGTCATGGATCTGAATATTATCCGACCGAGCGCGACACGGGCTAAGATAATGCAAGAGTCGAAGGCGGCTTGGTTTGCTTGCGCTGCGTGTTAGCCCTGCTACGGCTAGGCGACGTTCAAGCGCAAGTCACGAGCCTATGATGCTCCTTGGTCTGGAAGCGGTCGGACGGTTGCCCATGGCACCAGTCTGGTTTCGCCGAGCCATCCATCCATTGGTAGCTGAACCTGCATCTCACCGTCGTAACCGACGGCGTACAGAACCAACATGTTGAGATAGCAACGCGACAGAAGCCAGGCATCGGTCATTAGGCCCGGTATGTGGTATACCTCGTCGCGAGGGGATTTCGGGTGAACCAAACAATTGCGAACTTTCACGAGCGCGGCCGGCCCGTTCCGCGTTGAACGGCCACGGCCCGCGAAAGACTCAAGCGCCGGCAGTCCAAGTCCATGGAGCGTTGGCGAAATCTTCGCAAGGCTGAGAAGCTTCCCTAGCTTCCGCGTACCCGTCCAAGCTCTACTTTCGAAATCTTGCTGGCTAACGTGGCCACGCAGCACCAATACTACCCACGCCAGGTTTTCAATCGCCGTGAATGCTGTCGATATTCGTTGCTCAGTAAAGCCGCCTTGATTGGAGAGAACTGCGCTAATCATCTGAAATCTAAGGGGGCCGTTTGTCCCGTCGATCTCAAGAGCTTCTAAGGCTGTCGTAAGAAACTTTGACACGTCCTTGTATGAATATTGATAGAGTACCGGATAGCCAGTCTTTTGGAGCGGTTCGACTATTGGGCTCGACCATGATTCCCAGTGCACGGTGCCTGCCTCAGAGAACCCGACCGGCAGCATTGGCGCAGCCCACCGGCCGAGCGCGAATGACGTCGCTACTCTAATGTTCTCCAAGACCACCACCGCCGCATCCGCTGAGAATGGCTTTCCGTCGGACCTCCTTAGCTCCATTACGTGAGTGATTGCGTACACATGTTCACGCTTCGCCGCGGCAATGATGTCTGAGAAGTCTTGGCGGCGGTCAATAGTGATGTCCCACCCCGCAGCGCTAAACGAGAACCGTCCGGTCCACCAAGAGCGAGAACCTCCAGGTGACGTCGCGGTGAGGACTTCGTTTCCGTGGATTTCTGGCAAATTGACCCAATGTGCAATGACTCGGCCGAGCGGCTGGCTCGTGGAATACTCGGCGTGGTTCAATATTCCCCAGTCGATTTCGCTACGAATAGCTTCCGACCGCCAAGCCTGGCCATTACGCTGGAATGACAATGTAAATGGTTCGACTGGGCCGTAGAGATCGTCTCGATCACCCTCGATACGCCAGATGAGGTATGGCCCACGGGCGAAGTTTAGCTCTACTACACCAGCGTGCCGATCCGCCTTGGGGATGCCGCCCAATAGGCCTTGATGGAGCGTTATGGACGCCGAAGGTGAGGAGAAGGCGTAGACGCCTTCGAGTGGTTTCTGGGCCGCTGGTCCGTCCGTTGATGCGTCCATGTCGATCTCCCCAGAGCCGCGCGAGGCTCCCCGGAACCGGGCAGCCGGACAGAATACGGTCGCCGCTTCGGCGGTGCAAATCGCTGTGTTTGCCGGCTCGCTGGGGACCGGCTGAGTCGAGTGGCCCGGCCCCCTTGGTCACGCTGGCCGGTTGGGCCGTGCTCGCTGCCGTTCTCCGAGCAGTCGACCAAGGGTGCGCGTGAGTGATGACACACACGCGCGAGTCAAAGCTTGCGCAAGGCGCTAGTCGGGCTTCGACGCCAGTCAGCAAACCGCAGCTCGGCCATCTTGGCTGAGTACCGTCCTGGCATTGTGATATTTAGTGAGGATCGACGACGGGATTAGCCCTCGCCGCGACAAGTTCGGAGCTTTGACCAGCGGAGGTGCGAGTGACGTTGAGCAAGCCGGCTCGTAGCCGCTTTGCCTCCTGCGCGGGGTTCAAGTACGCCGTCCATCAGCTCGACTCATACGAAACGCTGGGACCCATGGTCCGAGCGTTTCTTTGTGCCAGGACCGTGCCAGATTTCGCGGCTGGCCTGAGGCTGCCTACCCCAACCACGACCACGGCTGCCTCCTTGTGATTCTGAGTCGTGTGCTGACAGACCAGGGCAACGTCGGCCCTGAGCGAGAAGGCTCCGTCAACAGCTGAGGTGGCCCCGTTCGGTCGCTGAATCCTGTTCAAACTTTCTGTACGTCTTCAAGGCGGCCCGAAACGGGCCGCTCACGCTGCCTACCAGGGCGTCATGGCCGCCCCTAGCAAGCTGGGCGGGGCGGCCATGCCAACGCCCGTCGGCTGGCGTGCAGGAGCGGAAGTCGGGCCGCGGCGACGGTAGTGGTACCCCGGGGTGGCGGCAGGGGAAGTGGCCGGCTGCCGACCGGCGCGGCCATGGGCGACGCGGCCGAGCTGCCCCGAGTCGAGGCCGTAGCGCGTGGCGAGGCACGTGCGTGGTTGCGGTAACTGCTCCTCTGGCGGGGGCTCTCCGGCTCCGGGATGTTCGCGCACCCCGCCACCCTCTTCCTGGGGCAAGCCGAGCAGACCCCGCCGGCGCCCGCCAGCCTGGGTGCCTAGTGTCAAGCCGTCTTGACGCGGCGGCCGCCGGCGTGCCCCGCTCCCACAGTGGCGGATCGAGGGTGACGGGATGGCTGCTAGGCGATAGCAGCATTGGCTTTGCGACGCCGACGTAGTTGCCGCTGAGCTTGGGCGCGCGCGCATCCGTGCGAGCAGTAAATCACGCCCGTTGTACGGTTCTGGCCGTGATCTGCTCGATCGCGCTGTCGCACAAATACATTAGAGCATGGTTCATTCGCGCAGCGTCGGAGGGTTGCTTGCTCCGTAAGGTGATTATACATTTGCAGAAACGAAACGGCATAAATTGTTGGTTGCCGCTCGCTTAGCTCACCGATACCTGCACTAAATATTTTCAGTGCCGCATTAAGGGTGGCGCCCATATGTTCGACACGCTCGTCGATAAGGTGATTGCGCAGGTCGGACATCGTTTGATACTCAGGAAGAGCAGACTGTGCTTCGTATAGCGCATCCTCTGTCGCATATTCCTCGACGAGATCCTCCAATCCATGCTCAATTTGAGACGCTATCCACGTCTCGATCGCCCGCTGCGCCTCCTCAAGGTGCACCGTCAAGTTGCTGCGGTGATAGCCATTCTCGTAATAGTCGTCGTCTGGCAGCTCGATTTGAGTGGAGTCAGCAAGATGGGTTGCCTCACCGTCGAGATCTTCAAGCTTGTAGGAACTAAAGCTGCCAAACTTGGATATCAAATCCTTTATCGCTTCAAGATCGTCACATTGAAGATCCATAAGTTCCCGCAAATAGAAGTCGGTGGGTAACTCGGCCGTAGCTGGCCTTCGCGGATCTTGAACTGGCCACAAGATCCAGTCGTCGACGATCTCGACGTCCGCTATGGATCGTAACTTCGGCGGTGGGATGACCATGCCCGGCCAGACCGTAGTACGAAATTGTGGCCTGCCGTACTTCACATCCGCTCTTGCCCTCATCGGATCCTCCGTAGCACGATCGATGCCGTCACCGTACTACGCACACGTCCGCGCCTCTAGATAGTCCTTCGGTCGGGTGCATCGAATCGATCAAGGCTTACTAAGGGGAACGCCGATGAACTATGACGAGCTGGACAAGAATTCCTCAAGTTGGCACGAGCTGTTGACGTCGGAAGCTCGCGCTGTTGAACAGAGGAACCTGCTGATCGAGAACATCGTTGAGGATCACCAGAACGCTCACGACGACAGCTTCAAGTGGTGCAAGTCAAAGGCATGCCGCACCGTCGCATATCTGCTGCGCTGGTGAGGGTGAGTGACTAACTGGGTGACAACGGAGAGCGGCAACATCGGACGACCATGGACGCCTTGGACTGCCTGCGCAGGTCACCACGCCTGGGAACAGAGGTCCGGAGCCCATGATCGTTCCTTGACGCGGAAGCGGTCGAACTCGATGCGGGCGAGGTACCGGGCGGCGCAACGAACGTTATCGTCTCGTCCATGCAACAGCAGGGAACTCTCCTCGCAGCTATCGGCCAGAGCATCGAGTTTGTCGGCGCCATCTGGCTGCTCTTCGTCGCCTGGCGCGCCAAACAGGGACGAGGTAAGGAATCTGGGCCGATGACTTACGCCGACGTGCCTAAGCTCCACCAGAGAATGGCAGCTAGCGGATATGGCGGTGCGGCCATTACAGTGGCGCTGGGACTGGTCTGTGCGGTCGTAGGCGGTTGGATGCAGGTCTGATGAGGCCGGACAGCGGTTCATGCCAGGTCCGTGCTAGACGGGCTGGTCATCGTCGGGGCATAGCGGGGAACCACGGTAAGTCGATCTACTTCGTCCCTGCTCACCGCATTGCAGGCCAGCGATCTTGGGTGAGTGCCGTCCTGGCAGTGTGGTAGTCAGCGACGAGCGGTCGCCGGACTAGCCATCGCTGCACGAAGTCAGGAACTTCGACCAGCAGACGTACGAGCGACGTCGAGCAAACCGGTTCGCAGTTGTTCGGCTTCTTGCGTGGGGTTCAAGTAGACCGACATCAGCTCCACTCGTACGAAACGCTCGGACCTCCGGTCCGAGCGTTTTTTGTGCCATACCCGTGCCAGATCACGCGAATGGCCCAAGGGCGTCACCTCCACCGCGAAACACGGCTGCGTCGTCACCACCCCGGCCGTCGATGTCGCCGATGCCGCCGTCAATCGTGTTCAAACTTTCTGTACGTCTTCAAGGCGGCCCGAAACGGGCCGCTCACTCCGTCGCCAAGGGCAGCGCACCGCCGCCCGCGAGGGAATGCGGGCGGCGGCACGCTAACCGCTCCTCGGCGACACTCGTGGGAAGCACGGAGAGGTCGGGCCTGCCGAAGAGCGTCAAGCCGTTGAGCATTCGCGAGTTGGTCCGGCGGCCGACCGGCGCGGCCTGGGTGACGCGGCGCAGCTGGCCGCGACGGGCCGTAGCGCGGAGCGAGGTGGAAGTGCTGGTCGCGCTTAGTGCGCCTCCGGCCGGGGCACTCCGGCTCCGGGATGGTCGCGCATCCCGGCACCCTCGCCCCGGGGCAAGCCGAGCAGACCCCGCCGGCGCCACGGGCCTGGGTGCCTAGTGTCAAGGCCGTCTTGACGCGGCGGGCACCGGCGGTGGCCCGCTCCCTCGGTGGGCGGGTCGAGGGTGACGGGATGGCTGACTGCGTTCTGCCGGGGGTCATGGCCAGTCCGGTTCTGCATCGTCATCGGCGTACTCAGGGTTCAGGTCACCGCGGTCGCGCCTTGATGGCGGACGAAGATCGTGGAGCTTCAGCCGAGCGGCGATACCGCCGACGTTGCGCTCGAACTCGCTGCTGAGTTCGAGCAGCGATGCACCCCCGCGATACCGGACTATCAATCGGGCGTCCTCGTCGGCTGACCACGGCAGCCCGGCACGCGGGTGGGAGCCTCGGACATCGTTGAGCTCGGCAGCGTACTTCGACTTGGTGAGTCCGAGCGCTTTGGCGGCACTGCTGAGCGTCGCACTAATGGCTTTAGTGACAGGGACCAGGTCGTCAAGCGCGATGGTGCTGTTCAGGCTGCCCACCGTGTTGCCGTCGGGCTCAGTAGCGTCGAACGTGACACTGGCCTTGCCTTCAGCGGCGGTGACGCGGAGGGTGCATCGCCGGTCATTGATCAGCATGTCTCGTGTGACGTACAGATGATCGTCGCCGTCCGCGATGTTGCGGTCACTGCTCGCAGTCATATAGATACAGTAGAGCTTCGTAATTGTCCATGTTGGAAGGAAGCTTGCATGTCCGCCGAGCGAGTTGCGAAGCACCGTAGTGCTATGTCCAAGCCGTATATCATGATCATGCAGTTCGATCCGGCCAACGCAGAAATGATCAAGTTCGGCGACACCTACAGCAACTCGGATTTCAGTCTGGCCGAGGCGACGCGTGATGCGGCAGCGGCCGCCGAGCAAGCGGCATCTGAAGGAAGGCCCCTGCAATACCTAGTAGTACGGACCGAGTTCGTCGAGGCGTTCGCGTCGTACGAGGTTCGTGGGTGACTGGAATCGTGAGACTCAATCGGTAGCGTCGATACCCAGCTCGACTCGTGCCGCTTCGATCACCTTCCCTGCCAGATTGCCCAGATAAGTTGAGACGGTGGCAGATTCAGACAGTCGAAGCATTTACCTCTACGAGTTCGGCGAATATCTCGGAGGGCTTCTTCCAATTATGGATCTTACGGGGCCGGTCATTG
>NZ_JBFBAD010000055.1:0-68264 GCF_040682075.1 Actinoplanes sp. NPDC051411
AGCGGGCCGTGCCACACCCCCCCCACCAGCTATTGGGGGGCGCGGGGGGGGGGGGGGGGGGGGGGGGGGGGGCCCCCCCCCCCCCCCCCCCAACGGGTGAACCGTCAGATCTCGGAGTCGACCAGCTCGCCGAGGTCGGCCGCCGTCAACTCGTCCCGGATCACCGCCGCGTCACCCTCGATGACCAGGGTCAGCCCGCGCGCGTGCAGATGCGCCCCGGCCGCCGCCGACACCTGCTCGACGGTCGCCTCCAGAAAATCCCGGCGCAGGGTCGCGTAGTAGTCGTCGGGCAGGCCGTGCACGACCAGCGTGCTCAGCGCGTTGACGATCGAACCCGGCGTCTGCATCTCCACCGAGAGCTGCCCGGCCCGCCACGACCGGGCCACCGCCAGCTCCTCCTCGGTCACCCCGTCGAGCTCGGTGCGGGCGATCTCACCCAGCGTGTCGACGATCGCCGGGACGGTGACCGCGGTCTGCACCCCGGCCGCCACCTCGAAACGGCCGAACCGGCGGGTCATCGCGTAACTGCCGCGGATGCCGTAGCTGTAGCCCTTCACCTCGCGGATCAGGTGGTTGAGGCGGGACGTGAACGCGCCGCCGAGCACGGTCGCGGCCAGCGTCATCGCCACATAGTCGGGGGTCGCCCGCTCCGGCGCGCGATGCCCGATGCGCAGCGTCGACTGCACCGAGCCCGGGCGGTCGACCAGGACCGTCCGCCGCTCACCGCGGACCGGAACGCCGAGCGGCGGGTCGACCGCGAGCGGGTCGCCCGACGTGCCGGCGAACGCGGCCTCACCCAGCTCCTCGAGGTCGAGCGTGTCGAGGTCACCGGCGACCAGCAGCACACCCGGCCGCAGCATCCACTGCCGGTGGAAGGCGAGCACGTCGTCGACGGTCACCGCGGCCACCGAGGCCGGATCGCCGTGCAGGGGCCGGCCATATCGCTCGGCCGCCCCGAACAGGTCGGCCCGCAACGCGGCGTCGGCCCGCGGACCGGGCTCGGCCCAGTCCATCCGCAGGGCGGTCACCTCGTCGTCGCGGACCCGGGTCACATCGGCCGGGTCGAGCCGCGGGGTGCGCGAGGCCTCGGCGGCCAGCCGCATCGCGCCGGCCAACTGCGGCACCGGCGCCGACAGGCCGATCCGGAAGGCGTCCCAGTCCACCGAAGGCGAGAGGGCGGCGCCGAGACTCTCCAGCGCCAGGGCGTACGCGGTGGAATCGCGCGACTTCGTGCCCTCCTCCAGCGACTTGGCCAGCACGGTCGCGGTGCCCTCCCGGCCGCCCGGCTCCCGGGCCGCGCCGGCGTCGAGCAGCAGCAGGGCACTGGCCAGCTGCTGGCCGGCCAGGTGGGCGGCGATCACGGTGCCACCGCCGACGGTCACCCGCTGAATCTGCGGGAACTGGTAGGGCCTCGGTTCGCCGGAATCCGGTCGAGTGGCGATCAGAGTCACGGCTTCTCCTCCGGCAGGTAGGTCAGGGTCACCCGGGACCCGGGCTTCAAGGCGTACGCCGCCGCCTCGGTCACGTCGTCGGCGGTCACCGCGAGCCACTGGGGCAGCCGGTAGGCCGCCGTGGTCGGGTCACCGAACTGGGTCGTGTACCGGCCGAGCAGGTCAGCCCGGCCGCCCACCGTGGACACCTGCCGCCACCACGCGGTGGTCAACAGCGCCTTCGCCCGGTCCAGCTCCTGTTCGGTCACCGGCTCGGCGGTCAGGCTGTCGATCACCTCGTTCAGGCCCTCCTCGAGCGTCTCCACGTCGACGCCGTCCTTGGCCGTCGCCGTGATGATCAGAGGGGCGGGCGCGTGGGCCAGGTCCACCCCGTACGACCCGATGTAGTCCGGCTGGGCGATCCGCTTCCCGTCGGCCAGCCGCTGATAGAGGCGGCTGCCCCGCCCGTTCCCGAGCACGGTCGCCAGCACGGTGATCGTGTCGTAGCCGGCGGTCCCGAACGCGTACGTCCGGTGAACCTGATAGATCCGCGGAGCCGGAACCGCACCGGTGACCGTTTCCCGCACCGCCTCGGAAGCCGGTCCGGCCAGGTGCCCGGAGGGCGCCGCCGGAATCCCCGCCACCGGCTCGATGACTCCGAAATACTTCTCGGCGAGCGCGAACACCTCGGCCGGGCTCGCATCCCCGGCCACCGTCAGCACACAGTTGTTGGGCGCGTAATAATGCCGGTGGAACGCCTGGAACGTCTCCAAGGCGGCCGCGTTCAGATCCTCCATCGACCCGATCGTCGAGTGATGATAGGGATGGCCGGGCGGATAGAGCAGCGGCAGCATCCGCAGCCACGCGTCACCGTAGGGAACGTTGTCGTAGCGCTGCCGCCGCTCGTTCTTGACGACCTCACGCTGATTGTCGAGCGTCTCCTGGGTGAGCGCCGGCACGAGCCCGCCCATCCGGTCGGCCTCCAGCCAGAGCGCCAGCTCCAGATGCTCCGACGGCATGCTCTCGAAGTAGTTGGTGCGGTCCGGGTTGGTGGTCGCGTTGAGCGACCCGCCGTTCCCCTGCACGAGCCGCATATGCTCGGTCTTCTTGACATGCGCCGACCCTTCGAACATCAGATGCTCGAAGAGATGCGCGAAGCCGGTCTGCCCGTCCGGCTCGTGCCGCGAGCCCACGTCATACCAGAGGTTGACGCACACGACCGGCGCACTGCGGTCCTCGCTGACGACGACGCGCAGGCCGTTGGCCAGCCGGGTGCTTTCGATAGGCCACGGATAGCCGGTCGTCACGACCGGCGTACTTGGGGACGTCACCCACCCATACTGCCCCCCAGGTCAACGCTTGCTTGATCAAACCGGTTGGCAGTCAGCGGCCAGGGGGTGGGATGCTGTGCGGCGTGTTGGAGGATGTCCGGGTCAACGAGCGGCTGACCATTCCGGCGGCCGAGCTGGCCTGGCGGTTCTCGCGTGCTCACGGGCCGGGCGGCCAGGGGGTCAACACCACCGATTCGAGGGTCGAGCTCTCGTGGGACCTGGCCGGCTCGCCGACCCTGCCGGCCGCGCTCCGCGAACGGGCGGCCGAGCGCCTGGGCCACCGCCTGGTGCAGGGCGTGCTGACGGTCGTCGCCTCCGAGCACCGGTCGCAGCTGCGCAACCGCGAGGCGGCCGCGGCCCGGCTGGGCGCCTTGGTCGCCTCGGCCATCGCCCCGCCACCCCGGGTGCGACGCGCCACTCGCCCGTCCAAGGGCTCGGTCGAGCGCCGCATAGCCCAGAAGAAACGCCGCGGCGAGACCAAGCGCAACCGGCGCGACTCTGGCGACTGACGCCCGGCGCGGCTAACCGCGGCCGTGGTCCGGCACGCCGGCATTCCGCAGCAACTGGGCGACCTCGGGAACGTCGATCCGGTGCTCGCAGATCGCGATCACCATTTCGTACGCCTCGTCGTCCGGCATCTCCGGCAGGTGGCCCGTGTTGATGACGCAGAAGGCCAGCCCCGCTGAGAACGCGAGGCGTTTGTTGCCGTCGAACAGACAGTGGTTGAGCGCCAGCGACACCATCAGCGCCGCCGCTTTCTCGGGAACGGTCGGATACGGCTCGAAGCCGAAGGCGACCGTCTGGGGGCGGGCGGCCGAAGCGGAGAGCAGGCCCCATTCCCGGACCTTGATCTCCTGCGGCGCAATGGCATGCGTGGCGATTCGCAGGAGGTCTTCGATCTCGAAATACCTCACTGACCGAGTCGTTCGAGGACGTCCCCGTAGCGGTCCTTGATCTTGCCCATCGCCACGTCGATATCGGCGTCGAGTGACCGGCGCTCCAGGTACTCACGGATGGCCTTGTTGGCCAGCGACTGCACCGAAACGTCCTCGGCTTCCGCCTGACGGGTTACCCGATCGTGTAGCTCATCGGGCAGTCGCAATGTCATGTTCGCCATAGGTCGACCATAGCAGCGGTGACACCAGACTGGTATCAGTCAAAGCTTTATCGGTGGTTGTTAGGTGCGACCGCCTCGCGGCTGCGCGCCGCCCCCTCAGGGCCCATCAGCTCTTCGCAGACCCGGATGAGCCGGGCCCGCAGGCCGGCCGCCCGGCGGGCGAATTCGCGCTGGCGGGCCACGTATTCGGCCTTGCCCTCCGGGGTCTCGATCTTGACGGGGAGGTAGCCGTAGGAGCTGAGGTCGTAGGGGCTGGCCTGCATGTCGAGCAGGCGGATGTCGCCGGCCAGGGCGAAGCAGTCGAGGGCCAGCGCGCCCGGCACGGCCGGGCCGAGTTTGGTCGCCCACTTGTGGACGTCCATCGCGGCGTGCAGGCAGCCGGGCTGGTCGAGGTCGACCTGGGTGGCCCGGGTCGGCTGGAGCCGGTTGAGCCCGACCGACTCGGGGGTGAAGAACCGGAACGCGTCGTAGTGGGTGCAGCGGATCGGGTGCTGTTCGACCACGCGGTCGGTCTCCTCCTGGCCGAGCCGCAGCGGCAGCGAGTGCCGGTGCTCGGGGGCGCGGTAGACCATCGCCCATTCGTGGAGGCCGAAGCAGCCGGAGAAGACCGGGCGGGACGCGGTCGCCGTGAGCAGCCCGTGGATGTAGCGCACGCTTTCGCCGCGGGCCTGCATGAACGCGTCCTCGTCGAGGGTGACCACACCGTCGGGGTAGGTCATGTAGAACTTCCAGCCGGCGTGCTCGGCCAGCCCGTCGGGGGCCGGGGAGAGGCCGGTGCCCACCCCCGGGTGCCAGCGGCGCAGCACCGAGGGCCGGGTGCCGTAGTAGTCGTAGAGGAAGTCTTCGATCGCGTGTTTTTCGCCGGTGGCGCGCCGGGCCCGGTGGCCGGCGGTCATCTCGTCGGCCCGCTCGGCGTGGGCGCGGGCAAGGGGAATCCAGGTGATGGAAGGCAGCGTCGTGGTGAGCGCCCTCACCTGCTTGATCCCCATCGCCCCAGCGTATCCAGCCGAGGCGATCAACACGATCACCGTTAGGCGCGAATGGCCGCGGCAACTTTCGAAGGACCACTCAAGTCGGGACCGTTATCGTCACATTCGGGAATACTTATGGCTTTTGCCTGGGGCATGATCGCCGCCAGTGTCCGCAGAATGTCTCGGAGGTACGCCGGGCTCCGCCCACCGCTGATCAACAGTGTCGGGGTCGTGACGTCGGCGTAGCGGCTGCCGTCCGAGTCGAGCGCCGCGACCTGGCGCAGCTCCGGGACGATCGTCGGCAGCATCTCCGGATCTGCCGGTTGAACCGCAGGAGCGTCCACAGGAGTGGGACCGCGACCGGGGTGCGCGGCATGAACTGCAGTGCCCGAACACCTGCTCCGACCCGGTCTCGTCGATCACCTCGAGCGCGTCCGCGACCTCGGTCTCCAGGCCGGGTCCGCGGCCGACGCTGGTAAAGAAGACAGAAGACATGCAGATGAATGTAGTACATCTGCTACATCCTTGATAGTGTGCTCGACATGGCAGCAATGACTTTGACGGGGGCGCTCGACGTCGGGACGGTCGATCCCGGCGACGAGCGAGTCATCGACGTCCACGACCTGCGGATGCGCTACGGCACCAAGGACGTGCTCGAGGGCATCGACTTCACGGCCCGGCGCGGCGAGGTGCTGGCCCTGCTCGGGCCCAACGGCGCCGGCAAGACCACGACCATCGAGATCCTCGAGGGCTTCCGCATGCGGTCGTCGGGGGACGTACGCGTCCTCGGCGCCGACCCGGCGGCCGGCGACGAAGCCTGGCGCGCCCGGCTCGGAGTGGTTCTCCAGTCCTGGCGCGACCACAGCAAGTGGCGGGTCGCCGAGCTGCTCAAGCACCTCGGCAGCTACTACACGGCATACTCCAGATCCTGGCCCGTCGACGACTTGCTCGACGCGGTCGGCCTCACCGAGCATGCCGGCCAGCGGATCGGCCGGCTCTCCGGCGGTCAGCGCCGCCGGCTCGACGTGGCGATCGGCATCGTCGGCCGGCCCGAGCTGCTCTTCCTCGACGAGCCCACGGTCGGCTTCGACCCGGCCGCCCGGCGCGAGTTCCACGACCTGGTGCACCGGCTCACCGATGTGGACGACACCACGATCCTGCTCACCACCCACGACCTCGACGAGGCGGAGAAGCTGGCCGACCGCATCGTGATCCTGGCCGGCGGCCGCATCATCGCCAACGGCTCGGCCGACGAGTTGTCCCGCCAGGTCGCCGGCGAGTCCGAGATCCGCTGGACCCGCGACGGCCAGCGTTTCGTGCACTCGACGGAAAACTCGACCCGCTTCGTCCGCGAGCTGTTCCTGCAGTACGGCGAGGCGATCGACGACCTCGAAGTGCGCCGGGCCAGCCTCGAGGACACATACATGCAGATGGTCCAGGACGCCGAGAGGAAGTCCCAATGATGATCGCGACGGTCCGGTCGGGCATCGCCCGCGGGGGCATCGAACTCCGGCAGACCCTGACGACGTGGAGCGACGTCTTCTCGTACGTCTTCCCGACGATCCTGTTGCTGGGCGCGATCTTCTTCATGCGTGACGCCCATGTGCCCGGCACCGACTTCTCGCTCGGCACGCAGACGCTGCCCAGCTCGTTCGGCATGGGCATCGCCTTCGGGGGCCTGATGACGGTCGCCCAGCTGCTGATCACCGACCGCGAGGACGGCACGCTGCTGCGGGCCAAGGCCACCCCGAACGGCATGATGGGCTACCTGATCGGCAAGGTCGTGACCGTCGGCGGGATGCTGCTGGTCAGCTTCCTGCTCCAGCTCGTGCCCGGCGTGTTCCTGGTCCACGGCCTGCACGTCACGGCGACCGGCTGGCTCACGCTGATCTGGCTGGTGCCGCTCGGACTGATCGCCACCATGCCGATCGGCGCGGTGCTCGGGTCGCTCTTCGAGAGTCCGCGCAACATGGCCCTGCTCATCCTGCCGATCCTCGGCCTGGTCGCGATCTCCGGCATCTTCTACCCGATCACCGCGATGCCCGGGTGGTTGCAGGCCGTCGGCCAGTGCTCCCCGATCTATTGGCTAGGGTTGGGCATGCGCTCGGTGTTCCTCCCGTCCTCGCTGGCCGCGGTCGAGCTGGGGCATTCGTGGCGGCACTGGGAGGTCCTCGGCATGCTCGCCTTCTGGGCGGTGGTCGGGCTGACGCTGGCGCCGGCCTTCCTGCGGCGGATGGCGCGCCGCGAGTCCGGTTCCGCGGTCGAGGCGCGCCGGCAGCGTGCCATGGTCGCGATGGGCCGCTGAGGGAGACATGGGCACCACCGAAATCACGTACAACCGCATCGCGATGCTGCGCGCCGAGCGCGGCATCTCGCGGCGGCAGCTGGCCGACGCGCTGGGCGTGCACTACCAGACCGTGGGCTACCTCGAACGCGGCGAGTTCAGCCCCAGCCTCCACCTGGCGTTGCGCATCTGCGCATACTTCGAGGTGCCGGTCGAGGTCGTCTTCTCGCTCGACCCGTTCCCGCGGCTCGGAGCGGAGTCCCGCTCGGCGTAGATTCCTTTTCGAGTCTTCGAGAGATGGGAAAATCCGTGCGCTTCGCCCGTTTTGTTCACGCCGGCGGTGTCTCGTTCGGTGTCGTCGAGGGTGACGGATCGTCCGGCCTCACCGTGGCCGAGATCGAGTCGATCCCGTTCGAGAACGTCCGCTTCACCGGCCAGCGCTGGGCGCTCGCCGACATCCGGCTGCTCGCCCCGATCTTCTCCAGCAAGGTGATCGGCATCGGCCGCAACTACGCCGACCACGCGGCCGAATTCGGCAACGACGTGCCCAAAGAACCGCTGATCTTCATCAAGCCGTCCACCTCGGTGATCGGCCCCAACGACGCCATCCGCCTCCCACCCCAGTCCCAGCGGGTCGAGGAGGAAGCCGAGCTGGCCGTCGTCATCGGCGCCAGCGGCGCCCGCCGCGTCGACCGGGCCGGCGCCGAGAAGGCGATCTTCGGCTACACGATCGGCAACGACGTCACCGCCCGCGACCTGCAGCGCAGCGACAAAACCTGGACCCGGGGCAAAGGCTTCGACTCGTTCTGCCCGATCGGCCCGTGGATCGTCACCGGCCTCGACGTCAGCGACCTCGAAATCCGCTGCGAGGTCGGCGCCAACCCCGACGCCATGGAGGTGCGCCAGATCGGCCGCACCAAGGACATGGTCTTCGACGTGCCCACCCTCGTGTCCTACGTCTCCCACGTGATGACGCTGCTGCCCGGCGACATCATCCTCACCGGCACCCCGGCCGGCGTCAGCGAGCTCAAGCCCGGCGAGACCGTCTCCATCAGCATCCAGGGCATCGGCGAGATTCGAAACCCGGTAGTTTCGCTGGAATGACCGTTCTCGTCACGGGAGCGACCGGCAACATCGGCCGGATGGTGGTCACCGAGCTGCGCCGGCTCGGCGCCGATGACGTACGCGCCCTGACCGTCGACCCCGGCCGGGCCGCCCTGCCCGCCGGGGTTTCCGTCTACCGCGGCCACCTCGGCCGCCCGTCCTCGATCGTGGCCGCCCTCGAAGGCGCAGACGTGATGTATCTCGCGCCCCACCTGCCGACCGTCGACGAGGTCTGCCGCCTGGCCCACGCGGCCGGAGTGCGCCGCATCGTCGACCTGGTCGGCCCGCGCGGCGGCATCTGGCAGCCGATCGAAGACGCCGTCGAAGCCAGCGGCATCCCCTGGACCCACCTCGAACCCGGCGAATTCATGTCGAACGCCACACTCTGGGCCAACCAGATCCGCGCCGGCAACACGATCCGCGACGCCTACCCCGACGCGACCAACGCCCCGATCGCCCAGGAAGACGTAGCCGCGGCCGCCGCGCAAATCCTCCTGACCACCGGCCACGAAGGCAAGGCATACCCGCTCACCGGCCCCGCGGCCCTCAGCCGCCGCGAAATGATCCGCCTGCTCGGCGAAGCCCTCGGCCGCCCGCTCGAATACCTCGAACTCTCCCGCGACCAGGCCCAACCCGTCTTCGAACAGGTCCAGGGCGCCGCCGCCGACTGGTACCTCGACGGCCTCGACACCCTCACCCGGCACCCCCAGACCGAACTCCACCCGGCCACTGAAATAACCGGCCGACCAGCCACGACGTACCGCACGTGGGCCCGCACCCACACCGACCTCTTCCAGTAACCGGCCGATCACGCAAACGCCGGACGGTAACCCGATTTGGTGGGCACCATGGGGTCGGGTAGAGTTTCATCTCGGCACGGCAAGCCGCGCCAAATGGGGTATGGGGTAATTGGCAGCCCGACTGATTCTGGTTCAGTTAGTCTAGGTTCGAGTCCTGGTACCCCAGCGCTACCAATCCTGCCCAGGATGGTGGAGCTGGACATCTGATAGTGTTCGGCCCGCCGCCGAAGCAAGAGCGGAAGCAGCAAGAGAAGGTCCTGGCCCCGTCGTCTAGCGGCCTAGGACGCCGCCCTCTCAAGGCGGTAGCGAGGGTTCGAATCCCTTCGGGGCTACATTCTGGGGTGACCCTGTCTGCCGAGTGCGCAGACGGGGTCATTTCGCATTTCCCCTGGGGGCCGAGCCCCCAGACCCCGCGGTGCGGTTGGTTGCGGTGGGTGGGGGGTTGGGGCTTGCGGCTTCGCCGCTTTGCGTACGCCATCCCGCAGTGACGACGCTGGCAATGCGGTGTCGCGGGCAGTGGCGCGCTGGGTCGCAGTGCCGTGCTGGGTTGCGGCGGTGCCGGGCGGGGTCGGAGCCGGACTGCGCGAAGCGGGGTGTTCACGCCTGCTTCCGGCTCGTCTGCTGGCGATTGCTCTCTGTTATCGGTGGCTCTGATGCTCTCTGTTGTAGTGCATTTACCGAATGTGAGTGGGCGGATACCTTGGGTTCATGGCCATTGAGGCGGTCCTTTTGCGTATCGCGACTAATGTGGCGACAGTCGGCGGGAAGGCCCTGGTGGGTGGTCGCCGGTCGGCGGCCGAGCGGCGGCTCGGCTTGTTGGAGTTGGCCAGCGCGCGGGGCCTAGGTCTGCTGCCGCAGCGACGCCTCAGCCGGCAGCTCGAACAGCTGGCCGAAACCATTGCTGACCGGCTCCAGCCCGTGGTGGAGAGCGAGCTGGCCAGCATGCCCTCCGTGGAACGCGAGCTTGTCCTGGAGGGTGTGGCGGCCGCTCTGGAAAGCACCGACTTCACCGACGACGTGCTCTTCGACGCCAACCTCGACGAGTTCGCACTCGCCGGTCTCGCCGAGCCCGCTGCTCGGCAGGCACTTGAACGCCTCGCGCTCGGTGAGGCCGGCGAGTCGTTCTTCCGGCGCATGCTCCACGAATCGCTCGTCCACCTCGCGGAGGTGGTGATCACCTTGCCGAGCTTCCAGCAGCGTTCCCTGCGTGAGTTGCTCGCCCGCGACACCGAGATCATCGGCCTGCTCCGGCAGGTCCTCGCTCAAATGCCCCAGCGATCGTTGCTATCGGGACGTACGGCCGAGGCTGAGTTCGAGGTCGACTACCGGCGGGAGATCATTCGTAAGTTCGATCGGGTGGAGATTTTCGGCGTCACGGTCGCTGGGCCGACGCGGCGCTATCCGCTGGACGTCGCGTACATCGGGCTTGCGCTCTCCGAGCAGGAGAGCGCCGCCGAATTCGGCGTCGAACAAGTGGTGTCCGGCAACCGCTACCTGTACATCCGCGGCGAGGCGGGGTCCGGAAAGACCACGCTGTTGCGCTGGCTCGCCCTGCGATGCGTACATGATGAGCATCCCGGCCTTCCTTTGATGGTCGAGCTGCGTCGCTTCGCTGATCGCGAGCTGCCCGGGCCGAGCGGGTTTCTGACGGGGCTGTCCCGCTCCGTGGTCGAGCGCACACCCGAGGGCTGGGTCGACCAGCTACTCAGAAGCGGAAACGCCGTCCTGCTCCTGGACGGCGTCGACGAGTTTCCCGCCCAGCGTCTGCGCGATCTGCTCGAGTGGATCGGAGAACTCGTGCATGACTATCCGCGTATTCGCTTTGTGGTGACCTCTCGGCCGGCGGCGACACCACCCGAGTGGCTCACGCCGCTCGGCTTCACCCACTACGACCTCGTGTCGATGTCCCGGCCCCACGTCGCCGCGTTCGTGCAGCACTGGCACGCCGCCATCGCGATGGAACTCGGCGGTCAGGTCTCCGCCGAAGAGGTCGACTACTGCCGCAGGGCGATGGTGGCGGCCGTCGACCGCAGCCGGCCGCTGCGGGTCATGGCCACCAATCCACTGCTCTGCGCGTTGCTGTGCGCCCTGAATTGGGATCGTCGCACACAGCTCCCGCAGCGGCGCATCGAGATATACCGGGCCGCCCTGGAGATGTTGTTGCGTCGCCGCGACCATGAGCGCCGCATCTCCGCCCAGATCGATCTGGGGCTGGACTACGACGATCGCCTCTCGATCCTGCAGGACCTGGCCTACTGGTTCACGACCAACGGTCTCACCGACGCCGACCAGGTCCGGGTTCGCCACAAGCTCGAATCGATCGTCGCGAGCATGCCGCACGTCAAAGTGTCCGCCGCCGCCGTGCACAGCTATCTGCTGGCCCGCTCCGGCGTGCTGCGTGAACCCGTGCCGGGACGCGTCGACTTCATTCACAAGACGTTCCAGGAGTACCTCGCCGCCGTCCGTTTCGTCGAGGACGATGCGCTCGACGGCCTTCTGCGGCAGGCCGACCACGAGGACCTGCACGAGGTCATCGTGATGGCGGCCGGTAGCGCGAGGCAGCACGAGGCCGAACGCATGGTCTCGACGTTGCTCGACCTCGCCGATCGCAAACGCGTGTCGCAGGCCCGCAAGGCCCGCTTACGGCTGCTGGCGATCGGTTGTTCCGAGGTCATGTCCCGGATGTCCGCGGACGTCGCCGGGCGGCTGCTCGGCCACATGCGCTCGCTCGTCCCACCCGCGAACGCCCGGGCGGCCCGGATCCTGGCCAGTCTCGGTGAGGAAATCCTGCCAATTCTGCCCGATGGCAGCGCCGGACTCTCCGAGACCGCGGCGGCCGCAACCATCTACACCGCCGCGCTGGTCGGCGGTTCAGGTGCGCTGCGCCTTGTCGCCGGCTATGCATCGGACACCCGGCCCGCGGTATGCCGAGCCAGGCTGAAGGCATGGAGCTTCTTCGACCCGACCGAGTTCGCCGGCGCGGCCTTCGGTAGCCATCCCGGCGACGGCTGGCAGATCGTTGTCGACGACGAGGCCCTTCTTCCTGGCGTGGCCCGGATCAGAGACCTGAGAAGCGTGCGGTGCGATCTCGCGGCGCCGAGTAAAGAGGCGCTTGAGGCCTTACGTGGCGTGGACCGGATCGAGTACCTCGCGCTGCGCGGCGCTCGTGACGTCACCTCGCTGAGCCTTTTGAACCCCTGTCCCAGCCTGCGCACGCTTGTGCTCGAACAGTGTGTTCACCTACGTGGGCTGTCGGTCCTGCGCACGGCCAAGGAACTTGAGACCCTCGCGGTGCGCGACTGCCCGGTACGGTTCGACGAGAGGTTGCTGTCCCAGCTCACAGGTCTACGGACCCTAGCCGTGGAAAACGTGGACTTCGAGATCGACGGGCTGTTGCGACGGCTACCTCGGCTCCGCCGCCTCGAGCTGGCAAGCATTCCGGCCGGGTTCGACTCCGTCGATCAGCTTGGCTGGAGCGACACGTTGTCTTTCCTCACGCTGGCATGGTGCGAGAGCCTGCGGGATCTCGGCCGCCTGCACGCGCTGCCGTTGCGCAAACTCTGGATCCTCGGGTGTCCGAGCTTGGCCAACCTCGACGGCGTCGGCGCCCTCGCCGGGCTGAAGCATCTGCGCGTGACCGACATCGGCTACCTCTATGGCAACGAGTTCCTCGCCCGGCTGCACAGCCTTGAATACCTGGCGTTGGAGAACTGCGCGATCCCTGATCTTTCCGTGCTGCGTCACCTCCAGCACCTGCGCGAGTTGACCCTCCTGAACAACAGCGCGGTTCCCGACTCGAGCACTCTCGCCGGAATGAAAAGTCTGCGCAAGCTACGTACTAACGGTCTGGCCCGTCACCTTGGCCCCGACGCGGATCGCTATGTCGCCCACCTTCGGGCGACCGGCGTCCAGGTTGAGGCGGACGGGTACGAAGACGAATGGCTTTTCGAAGAGACAAACGAGGACGGTTGGGCTGACCCCGAAGACCTTGCGGCGATCGGCGGCTACGAGGACTTCGCGCCGATTCAGCGCCGTGCCCCTCGTATGAGAGTTACCCGGCGCTGACCGGCGGCACCGCCAGGCGTCGGATCGGTCAGAGGCCCGAAAGGCGTTGGCCGGCGCGGACTACGGCCATGGCGTGGCGTTCGCCGGGGCGGCGGCCCAGGCGTTCGATGGGGCCGCTTATGGAGATGGCGGCGATGACTCGGCCGGTGCGGTCGCGGATGGGGGCGGAAACGCTTGCTACGCCCGGCTCGCGTTCGGCGACGCTCTGGGCCCAGCCGCGGCGGCGGACCTCGGCCAGGGTGCGGCCGGTGAACTTGCAGCGGGGGAGCAAGGGCATGACGGCCTCGGGCGGTTCCCACGCCAGCAGGATCTGGGCGGCCGAGCCGGCCACCATCGGGAGGACCGAGCCGACGGGGACGGTGTCGCGGAGGCCCGAAGCCCGCTCGGCGGCGGCGACGCAGATGCGTTCGTCGGCGCGGCGCAAGTAGAGCTGTGCGCTTTCTCCGGTGGCGTCCCGCAATGCGGAAAGCAGGGGTTCGGCCGCGGTCAGCAGGACGTCGGGGGCGGCGTTCGCCAACTCTCCCAGGCGGGGCCCGGGGCGCCAGCGGCCCTGGGTGTCGCGGACCAGCATCCGGTGGATCTCCAGGGCCTGGGCCAGCCGATGTGCGGTTGCCCGGGGGAGCTTCGTGCGCTCGACGAGTTCGGCCAGACTGGCGCCGTCGACGCAGGCCGCCAGGATGACCACCGCCTTGTCGAGAACGCCGACACCGCTCATACTGTGTCCCACAAGCCGAAACATACCTCCCAGAATTTAGGATGTCCAGATGGTGGGAGTCACTACCCCGAGGACCCTGGCCGAAAAGGTGTGGGACGACCACGTCGTGCGTGAGGCCGATGGCGAGCCCGACCTGCTCTACATCGACCTGCACCTGCTGCACGAGGTGACGAGCCCGCAGGCGTTCGACGGACTGCGCCTGGCCGGGCGCCCGGTTCGCCGCACCGATCTCACGCTCGCGACCGAGGATCACAACACGCCTACCGGCTATGCGGATCCCGCGTTCAACACCCGCCGCGGCGAGCTTCTCACGATTGCCGACCAGACCTCGCGCATCCAGATCGAGACGCTGCGCAAGAACTGCGCCGAGTTCGGTGTGCAGATCCGTCCGCTCGGCGACGCCCAACAGGGCATCGTCCACGTGATCGGGCCGCAGCTGGGGCTCACCCAGCCGGGCATGACGATCGTCTGCGGCGACTCGCACACCGCGACCCACGGCGCGTTCGGCGCGCTGGCGTTCGGCATCGGCACCAGCGAGGTCGAGCACGTGCTCGCCACCCAGACGCTGCCGCAGGGCAAGCCGAAGACGATGGCGGTCACCGTGGTCGGCGAGTTGCGCCCGGGCGTCAGCGCCAAGGATCTGATCCTCGCGCTGATCACGCAGACCGGCACCGGTGGCGGCAACGGCCACATCGTGGAATACCGCGGGGAGGCGATCCGCAAGCTCTCCATGGAGGGCCGGATGACCATCTGCAACATGAGCATCGAGTGGGGCGCCAAGGCCGGCATGATCGCGCCCGACGAGACCACCTTCGAATACCTGAAGGGCCGCGAGCACGCGCCCCACGGCGAGCAGTGGGATGCCGCGGTCGCGTACTGGAAGACGCTCGGCACCGACGAGGGCGCGGAATACGACACCGAGATCATCCTCGACGCGTCGACGGTCAGCCCGTTCATCACCTGGGGCACCAACCCGGGCCAGGGCGCGCCGCTCGACGCCGCGGTGCCCGATCCGGACGAGTTCATCGAGGAGACCGACCGCAACGCCGCCCGCCGGGCCCTGCAATACATGGATCTGACGCCGGGCACGCCGTTCCGCGAGGTTCCGGTCGACGTCGTCTTCGTCGGCTCCTGCACCAACGGACGGCTGGAAGACCTGCGCGCCGCCGCCGAGGTGATCCGGGGCCACAAGGTGCACGAGAGCGTCCGCATGATGATCGTGCCGGGCTCGTTCCAGGTGCGTGAGGCGGCCGAGGCCGAGGGTCTCGACAAGGTCTTCACCGAGGCGGGCGCCGAGTGGCGGTTCGCCGGCTGCTCGATGTGTCTGGGCATGAACCCCGACACGCTGAGCCCGGGCCAGCGCGCCGCCTCCACGTCCAACCGCAACTTCGAGGGCCGGCAGGGCAAGGGCGGGCGCACCCACCTGGTCTCGCCGCAGGTCGCCGCCGCCACCGCCGTGGTCGGCAAGCTGGCCGCCCCCGCCGACCTGTAAGCGAGGAACCATGGACAAATTCGTCACCCACAGCGGCAAGGTGATGCCGCTGCGCCGTTCCGATGTGGATACCGATCAGATCATTCCGGCCGTCTACCTGAAGCGGGTCACCCGTACGGGATTCGAGGACGGTCTCTTCAGCGCCTGGCGCGACGACTCCTCTTTCGTGCTCAACAATGCCGCCCACGCCGGGGCGACGATCCTGGTCGCCGGCCCCAACTTCGGCACCGGATCCTCGCGCCAGCACGCCGTATGGGCCCTGCGGGACTGGGGATTCAAGGTCGTCATCGCGTCCCGGTTCGGGGATATCTTCCGGGGCAACGCCCTCAAGGAGGGGCTGCTGCCGGTCCAGCTCGATCAGAAGGCCATCGAAGCCCTGTGGGATCTGGGCGAGAGCGAGCCCGATAAGGAGATCACGGTCGACCTGGGCGAGCGTCAGGTGCGCGTGGACGACGCGGTCTGGCATTTCCCGATCGACGATTTCAGCCGCTGGCGCCTGATGGAGGGTCTCGACGACATCGGACTGACACTCAGGCATGAGGCGGACATCACCGCGTACGAAAAAAAGCGGCCGGAGTTCAAGCCGGCCGTCATCTGACCCGGAAACCGGGTTCTACCAAGCCTTTTCGCCCCCGTCGGGTTCCCCGATGGGGGCGATTTCCTTGTGACACAAGGGATTTTTTTGGCCGAATGTTTGTGTCTGCTGGTCAGAGGGCATACGGTGCGCGCAGAATGGCTCGCATTGGGCCAATGATGCTTGTTACCGACATGGGGACCACAGAACGACCCAGTCGGGACCGGCATCAGTTCTCACGTTCGGGAGGAAAACCGTGAACAAGGCCGAGCTCATCGAGGCGCTCGCCGCCCGACTCGGAGACCGGAAGACCGCGACGGCGGCTCTTGAAGCCGTCATCAGTGAGGTCGAGAACGCTGTCACCAAGGGCGACAAGGTGGCCATCACCGGCTTCGGCTCCTTCGAGAAGCGGGTGCGCAACGCGCGTACGGCGCGCAATCCGCGCACTGGCGAGGCGGTCAAGGTAAAGAAAACATCGGTGCCGGCCTTCCGCCCGGGAACTGCTTTCCGGGAGATGGTCGCGAGCGGAAAGGTCGCCAAGGCCGCCCCGGCCAAGAAGACGGCCACCGCCACCAAGGCCACCGCGGCCAAGACGACCGCGGCGACCAAGGCTGCACCGGCCAAGGCGACGGCCACCAAGGCGGCCGCCACCAAGACGACCGCGGCGAAGAAGACCACGGCGACCAAGGCGGCTCCGGCCAAGACCGCGGCGGCGAAGTCGACGGCGGCGAAGTCGACCGCGGCCAAGAAGACGACCGCCACCAAGGCGGCTCCGGCCAAGACCGCGGCGGCGACGAAGTCGGCAGCCGCCAAGAAGACGACGACCGCGGCGAAGAAGACCACGGCGACGAAGGCAGCCCCGGCAAAGACGACGGCGGCGAAGAAGACGACTGCGGCCAAGACGACCGCGGCCAAGAAGACCACGGCTACCAAGGCCGCTCCGGCCAAGACGGCCGCGGCCAAGAAGACGACCGCCCGCAAGACGACGACGGCCGCCGCCGCGACGCCGGCCCGGGCACGTGCCACCAGCACGACGCGCAGCACCGGGACCCGTAAGACCCGCTGACGTCGCCGCAGGCCGACGACAGGCGTCCACCGGCATCGGTGGACGCCTTTCGTGTGTTCCGGCCGGAAACAGGCGCTGCGGCGCCCGCGCGGACCCTAGTTTCCGGGCATGGACCGCAGATCGATGCCGCGTGGCCTGGTTGCCCGGGCCCTTCTCGCCGTGTTGCTGTTCGCCGTGGCCGTGGTGCCGGCGTGGACACTCGGCGACCTGGCCGGGGACCGGACCGGCTGGGGCCTGCTCGACTGGCTGGTCACGTGCGCCGGAAACGCCGTCGCCGTACGCCTTCTGGCCCCCCTCGGCTCCTACCGCCCGCGGGACGCCTGGCTCGGCCTGGTCCCGATCTACGGCTGGTACGTCACCTGCGTGCTCTGCTGGCGGGTGGCCCTGCTGCCCTACCGGGACTGGGAGCCGCGCGACGACGAGCTGTGGCAGGCCCGCTGGCTGACCGGCGACCTGCTCGGCTACTGGCGGGCCGACCCGGTCGCGGCCGCCGGGCGGCGACCGGTCAGATCCGGGACAGGCCCAGCAGGCGGTCGCCGGCCCAGGTGAGCACCCAGCCGCCACCCTTGGGCGTCTTGTAGGGGGCATGGTCGTCCTCGTCGTGCAGGGCGGCCAGCAGGAACGGGATCACCTTGCCCTGGCTGCAGATCACCGCGGTCGGGCCGGGAACGAGTTCGAGCAGCCGCTGCCGGGCGACCTTGGCCTTGGCCGGGGCGTCGTCGGGGTCGGCCGGTTCGGCGAACGCGCGGTCGAGCACGATCGGCTCGTCGCCGAGCGCGGCGGCCAGCGGTTCGAGGGTCTGCTTGCAGCGCAGCGGGGTGGCGGCAAAGAGACGCTTCGGCGCGAACAGCGAATAGAGCTCGGCGATCAGAACGGCCTCGGCCCGTCCGCGCTCGTCGATCGGCCGCAGCGAGTCGTTGCCGCTCCACTTCTTGCGGTCACCGGCGTGTGCGTGCCGCACCAGTCCGACGACCGCGGTCACGGCGGGCATCCGGGCGAGGGCCTCGACCAACGGGAGCTCATCGGCGTACGTCAATCGCGTGATCGCCTCGGCGATCGGCAGCCAGACCGCGCCGTCGATTTCCCGGGTGTCCTGTGGATCGAGCCGTGCGTCGCCGGCGGCTTCCATGAGCCAGAAGTCGACGGTCTTGGGGCGGCCGTCCGGCAGCATGTAACCGACTTGCGGGAACAACAGTTGGGGCCGGCCGGTCACGCCGGTCTCCTCGGTCACCTCCCGCACCGCGGCGGCCAGCGGGTGCTCGCCCTTTTCCAGCCGGCCCTTGGGCAGGCTCCAGTCGTCGTAGCGCGGGCGGTGCACGAGGCACACCTCGACCGTGGCACCGGCCCGGCGGTAGAGCAGACCGCCGGCGGCGCGGACGGCATCGGCCATCAGGACGTCCGGCCGATCGTGCGGCGCAACAACGCCTCCTGCAGGTGGGTGTGCGGGCTGGTCGGGTTGCCCGGGCGCCGGTGCCAGTTGCCGTCGCCGCTGAGGTCCCAGCCCTCGGTGTCCTCGTCCATCGACAGTTCGAGCACCTGGCGCAGGTCGTCGCGGGCCGACGGCATCGTGACCCGGACCAGCGCCTCGACCCGGCGGTCGAGGTTGCGGTGCATCAGGTCGGCCGAGCCGATCCAGTATTCGGCGTCGTCGCCGGCGCCGAACCGGAAGACCCGCGAGTGCTCCAGGAAACGGCCGACGATCGAGCGCACCCGGATGTTGTCCGACAGGCCCGGCACCCCCGGGCGCAGCGCGCACATGCCCCGGATGACCAGGTCGACCTTGACGCCGTCGTGCGACGCCCGGTAGAGCGCGTCGATCGACTCCTCGTCGACCAGCGAGTTGACCTTGAACTGGACCAGGCCCTCGCCGCCCTCGCGGGCGATGCGCGCCTGCTCCTCGATGCGGTCGATCAGGCCCGAGCGGACGCCGTGCGGCGCCACCAGCAGCCGGCGGAACGACCGCTGGCGGCTGTAGCCGGTCAGCACGTTGAACAGGTCGGTGACGTCGGCGCCCACCTCGGGGTCGGCGGTCAGCATGCCGAAGTCCTCGTAGAGCCGGGCCGTCTTGGGGTGGTAGTTGCCGGTGCCGATGTGGCAGTAGCGCCGGATCTGGTTGCCCTCCTGGCGCACCACCAGGGCGGTCTTGCAGTGGGTCTTGAGGCCGACGAGGCCGTAGACGACGTGGCAGCCGGCCCGCTCCAGGGTGCGCGCCCAGGCGATGTTGGCCACCTCGTCGAACCGGGCCTTCACCTCGACCAGCACGACCACCTGCTTGCCGGCGGCGGCCGCGTCGACCAGGGCGTCGACTATCGGCGAGTCGCCCGAGGTGCGGTAAAGAGTCTGCTTGATCGCCAGGACCTGCGGGTCGGCCGCCGCCTGCTCGATGAAGCGCTGCACGCTGGTCGAGAACGAGTGGTAGGGGTGGTGGACCAGGATGTCGCTCTCCCGCAGCCGGTTGAAGACGCTGCGGGGAACCTCGCCGTCGGCCAGCTGCGGGTGGGTGGCCGGTACGAACGGGCGGTCCTTGAGGTCGTCGCGGTCGCACTCGCTGAACACCTGCCAGAGCGCCGACAGGTCGAGCAGGCCGGGCACCCGCAGGACGTCCTCGCTGTCCATGTCGAGCTCGCGGACCAGCAGGTCGAGCACGTGGTCGCTGATCGAGGCGGCGACCTCGAGGCGTACCGGCGGCCCGAACCGCCGCTGGGCCAGCTCGCGTTCCAGAGCCTGCAGGAGGTCTTCGTCGCGGTCCTCGTCGACCTCGAGCTCGGCGTTGCGGGTCACCCGGAACAGGTGCCACTCGAGGATCTGCATGCCGGAGAAGAGCTGGTCGAGGTGGACCGCGATGAGCTCCTCGACCGGCAGGAAGCGGACGCCGCGGGAGTCGTTCTGCACGGTCACGAACCGCGGCACGTTGTTCGGAACCTTTATGCGGGCGAACAACTCGGTGCCGCCGCCGTCGGGGTCGCGCAACGCCACCGCCAGGTTGAGCGAACGGCTCGAGATGTAGGGGAACGGGTGGGCCGGGTCGACCGCGAGCGGGGTCAGCACCGGGAAGACCTGCTCCCGGAAGTACGTCCGTAGGCGCTCGCGCTCGGGCGCGTCGAGCTCGCCCCAGCTGACCAGCTCGATGCCCTCGGCCGACAGCTTCGGCCGGACCTCGTCGGTGAAGCAGGCGGCGTGGCGGGTGACCAGGTCAGCCGCCCGCTCGGAGATCATCTCGAGTTGGCCGCGCAGCGACACCCGGTCGCCGCCGCGCATCGGCAGGCCGGCGCTCAGCCGGCGCTTCAGCCCGGCGACCCGCACCATGTAGAACTCGTCGAGGTTGCTGGCGAAGATGGCCAGGAACTTGGCCCGCTCGAGCAGCGGGGTCTCCGGATCTTCGGCCAGGGCGAGCACCCGGGCGTTGAAGTCGAGCCAGGAGAGCTCACGGTTGAGGAAGCGGTCCTCGGGCAGCTCTTCCTCGGTCATGACATGCTCCCTGATCTCATCAAAGGCGGGCCTCGCCTGGGCGGGTACGAGGTCGACCGGCACAGTTTCAACCGGCTCGGCGGTCACAGGGGCTGCTTCGATGGTTTTGCTCTCAGCGCCGGGACCGTCGGCGCTGAGGGGTTCGGAGCTGAGGGGTTCGGAGCCGAGGGGTTCGGAGCTGAGGGGTTCGGAGCTGAGGGGTTCGGAGCTGAGGGGTTCGGCGCTATGGGTTTCGCCGCTCCGGGGGAGGAAGCGGCCGTTGGGGCCACGCCGACGGGTTTCGGGGGTCCGGGGCGAGGTCTGCATCAGACCATCATTGCTGCTCGGAGCCGAACGGGAAACGAACCGGTCGGTGATCAACTCAGCGGATTCCCGGGATTCCCACCCTGTGGACCTCGGCGCCCGGCCCGGATTCGATCGACAGGCGCTGACCGAGGCGGAGCTGCCGCAACCCCGAACGGTCGAACGCCTCGGCGCCGAACGGCAGCTCGCTGCCGTCGTCGAGCAGCAGCGTGCCGCTGCGGGTATCGGGGTCGAAAGTCGAGACAGTGCCCTGCATGCCCCCGACGCTACCGCCGTCAAGCCGCCGGCACGCAGTCCGGCGTGAGTCCGAGATCACGTAGCAGCTCACAGGTGTGCCGCCCGGCCCCCATCGCGACCACGGCCGCCAGGTCGGCCGGGGTGTCGACGTCCTGCCGCAGGCCCGGCCAGTCGCCGGTCAGCGGGCGGGCCCCGGACCGCTCGTGCGCGCCGGCCGAGCCGATGCCGAAGCGGGGGTCGAGCTCCTGCCCGGGCGGGACGGCCAGCAGGACGGTGCCGGTGCCGGCCGCGTCGGCGACGAAGCTGCGTCTCTCGGCCGCGAAAACAAGGGCGTCGTCGAGCTGCGAAGGGCGCAGCGCGGGCAGGTCCCCGGCCAGCACCACCCGGTGGCGGGACAGGCCGGCCACCTCGTCGGCGCCGTACCGCATCGCCCCGTTGAGATCGGCCCCCGGCCGGTCCGGCACGACCCGCGCGCCCAGGCCGGCCATCGCCTCCCGCACCACCGGGTCGTCGGTCACCACGATCAGCTCGCCGACCGCGTCGCCACCGAGCACGGCGGTCGCGGTGTCGCGGACCATGGCCAGGGCGAGGTCGGCGTGCCGATGGGCGGGAACGGCCCCGCGGAGCCTGCTCTTCGCCGCGGTGAGCCGCTTGACGGGGATCACCGCCGTCCAGTCGAGTGCCACCTCGCCAGTGTGCCAGCGGATACGCCGGCGACCCCTGCCTGGTCCCACGCGCCGCGAACAGGCATGATTTCGTCCCAGGTGCGGATACCGCGGCGAGGACACGCCGCAATGAGGGGCGGAGGGGTCGTGGCGCAGCGCGGACTCGGGTTCTGGCAGCGTTTCGCGGCCGTGGTGGTGTTGCCCGTGTTGCGGGTCTGGACCAAGCCGACCTGGACCGAACAGGAGCACCTGCCGGCCACCGGCGGTGTGATCATCGTCCCCAATCACGCCTCGCACTTCGACCCGCTGGTCGTCGCCCACTACATCTACGACGCCGGCCGCTGGCCACGCTTCCTGACCAAGGCGAGCCTGTGGAACGTGCCGGTCGTCGGCCCGTTCCTCACCAAGGTCAAGCAGATCCCGGTCGAACGGGGCAGTGTGGAGGCGGTGAAGTCGCTCGACGTGCTGATCGACGCCGTCCGGCAGGGCGGCGCCGTGGTGATCTACCCGGAGGGCACCACGACCAAGGAGCCCAACCTGTGGCCGATGCGCGGCAAGACCGGCGCGGCGCGGCTCGCCCTGATCACCGGCGCGCCGGTCATCCCGGTCGCCAACTGGGGGGCCTACCGGATCTTCGACGCCCGCACCCGCAAGCTGAAGCTCGGCCTGCGGGTGCCGGTCAGCGTCACCGCCGGCCCGCCGGTCGATCTGAGCCGCTGGGCCGGCGCCCCGCCGACCAGGGCGGTGCTCGACGAGATGACCGAGGCGATCATGCTGGACATCCGTGGCCTGGTCGCGGGCCTGCGCGGCGAGGAGCCGCCGCCCCTCTACGAGCGTCCGGCCAAGTCGAAGGAGGCCGGCGCGTGAAGGCGGCCGTGATCGGCTCCGGCGCCTGGGGCACCGCGTTCGCCAAGGTGCTCGGCGAGGCCGGCGCCGACGTCACGATGTGGGCCCGCCGCGCCGCGGTCGCCGACGAGATCGCCGAGCGGCGCACCAACGAGGGCTCGCTGCCCGGCGTGCGGCTGCCCGAGCAGGTCACCGGCACCGGCAACCTGGCCGCGGCGACCGCCGGCGCCGACCTGGTGGCGATCGCCGTGCCGTCCCAGACGCTGCGCGGCAACCTGGCCGAATGGGCGGGCTCGTTCGGGCCCGACGCCACGATCATCTCGCTGATGAAGGGCATCGAACTCGGCACGACCAAGCGGATGAGCGAGGTCATCGTCGAGACGGCCGGCGTCGAGGCCGACCGGGTGGTGGTCGTCTCCGGGCCCAACCTGGCCCCCGAGATCGCCCAGCGCCAGCCCACCGCCACCGTGGTCGCCTGCCACGACGAGGGCCGGGCCAAACTGGTGCAGCACGCCCTCGCCCTGCCCTACTTCCGGCCCTACACCAGCGACGACGTCATCGGCTGCGAACTCGGCGGCGCGGTCAAGAACGTGATCGCCCTGGCGTACGGGATGGCCGCCGCGATGGGCATGGGCGACAACACCCGGGCCTCGCTGATCACCCGCGGGCTGGCCGAGACGGCCCGGCTCGGGGTGGCCCTCGGCGCCGACCCGCTGACCTTCGCCGGCCTGGCCGGACTCGGCGACCTGGTCGCCTCCTGCTCGTCGCCGATGGCCCGCAACCGCACGTTCGGCGAACACCTGGGCCGGGGCGAAAGCCTGGAGCAGGCGCAGACGGCGACCCGGCAGACCGCCGAAGGCGTCAAAAGCTGCCTGTCGATCCGCGACCTGGCCCGGGCGCACAGCGTCGAGATGCCGATCGTCGAACAGGTCGAGCGGGTCTGCCACGAGGGCCTCGACCCGCAGATCGCGGTCAAACTGCTGATGGGTCGGGAGATGAAACCGGAATGAACGACGGCACCAAGGTTGTGCACGCGGGACTCCCCGAGCCGGCGGCCGGCGAGCCGTTCCTGCCCGGGCCGGTCTTCGCCGCGCCCTACCACCTCGACCCGGTCGACGGCGCGGTCGGCAACGGCTACGCCCGCACCGAGCACCCGACCCGGCGCGCCCTGCAGGACGCGATCGGCGAACTTGAGGACGGCCGCACGCTGGTCTTCTCCAGCGGCCAGGCGGCGATCACGGCGCTGCTGCTCTCGGTGCTGCGCACCGGCGACACGGTCGCGCTGCCGTCCGACGGATATTTCACGGTCCGGGCCTTCGCCCAGACCACCCTCCGCGGCCTCGGCGTCGAGACGATCGAGGTGCCGACCGCCGGGCCATACCCCGACTTCACGGGCGTACGCCTGGTGCTGCTCGAATCCCCGGCCAACCCGGGCCTCGACGTGTGCGACATCCGCGCCGTGGCGGCGGCCGCCCACCAGGCCGGCGCGCTGGTCGCGGTCGACAACACCACCGCCACCCCGCTCGGGCAGAACCCGCTCGCGCTCGGCGCCGACCTGGTCGTAGCGTCCGGCACCAAGGCACTGACCGGCCACTCCGACCTGCTGCTGGGCTACGTGTCCACCAACGACGACGGCCTCTACGACCAGGTCGAGACGTGGCGCAAACAGACCGGCGCGGTGCCCGGCGCGTTCGACTGCTGGCTGGCCCACCGCTCGATCGCCACCCTCGACCTGCGCCTGCGCCGGCAGAGCGAAAACGCGGCCGCGCTGGCCACGATGCTGAGCGGGCGGTCCGATGTGTCCGGCGTACGCTGGCCCGGCCTCCTCACCGACCCGGCCTTCAAGGTGGCGAGCGAGCAGATGCGGCGCATCCCCGGCGTGGTGTCGTTCGACCTCGGCGACGAGGCCCGGGTGGCCCGCTTCCTGGCCGCCGCCGAACTCGTCTTCGCGGCAACCTCCTTCGGCGGCGTGCACACGACGGCCGACCGGCGCGCCCAGTGGGGCGACGACACGTCGCCCGGTTTCGTAAGGTTGTCCTGCGGCATCGAGGACACCGACGACTTGGTGGCCGACCTCACGGCCGCCCTCGACCAGGCATGAGCTGGGCGAGCTTCACCGGCGACGAGGTCGCCGCCCTGACCCAGGGCGAAAGCTTCTTCGTCGCCCCGGCCGAGCGGGCCTGTCCGGCTTGCGGGCAATCCCGCCTCCGGGCGTACGTCACGAGCCCGCCCACCGCCCGCCGGCCCACCCTGGTCAGTTATGCCTGGTGCGGGGCCTGCCAGAAGTTCGTCGGCACCCGCTCGAAACACCCGGAGGGCCTGGTCTTCTCCGACCCGCTCGCCCTGCTCACCGACCCCGAACGCCGCGAACTGGAACGCAGCCTGACCGGCTTCCTGGCCCACCTCGACCACCTCTGGGACGAGGGCGTCCTGCCCCAGACCTTCGCCGCCTGACGCGTCCGGGGCGCCATCGGCATCACGACGTGGCGATCGCCGACCAGGCCGGCCGGCACCCGAACACCGCACCGGCCGTGCCCACCACGCCAATCAGCCCCGCCGGGCTGCCGCGGGCCATCTGGTTGATCCGCCACACGCCGCCGACCCGCGACCCCGCCCGGCCACATCGATCTGCCGCACACCGCCAGGCCGCGAAACTCGCCTTGGCGACGCGGTCATGTTGGCCCGAGATATCGGCGCCGATGCCACCATTTCTAAGTCCTCGTCGCAGTCAACAGCTCCGCTCGGGGACGCGCCTCTTACGACCAACGCCGAGCTGCCGCAGACCCGCACAGACGCCGCTCCACACCGACTCGGTGGCAAGCTCCTCGGCCGACTTCACCGTTGCCACGGTCAAACCCGCGCCCTGGCTTGATACATCGGATGTCCAGGCTCGGCGCGCTTGTCCGCAGGTGATCAGCCCGGCGCCACGCGAGTCCCGCCGATCCCGCGAACCGGGCCAGCGGGGTCCTGGTTACCCGGGCTTGGCCAGGCGACGTGCTGGGGTGGCTCGGGCTCAGGGGGCGGGGTGCTGATCCACAGATTCAGCCGGGCGGGGTGCTGATCGCGGGCTCGGACGACGCCCAGTGTCGGCTCCGGGCGCCGGGCCAGGCGACACGTTGATCGCGCAGCCCAGCCCGGGAAATGCTTACGGCGCAAGCCCCGCGGAGCGGGGCACCGGTCGTGCGATCTAAGCCGGAGGGGCGCGGTCGTGCGGTCTGGGTCGAGCAGGGCATGGGTCGTGCGGGCTGGGTCAGGCGGGATGCTGGTCGCGCGGGTTGGGCCAGGCGATGGTGCTAGCCGCGGGTTGGGCGGGGTTCAAAGGCTATGCGAGCCTGCGGGTGGCCGCCGGGCGGCGCATTTGTCGCGTGGGCCCGTGCCAGCCAGGGTGTTGGGCCGCGTGGGCTGGGCCGTGAGCGGCACTGGCGCATGGGCTGGGCCAGCCAGAGTGTTGGCGGCGTGAGCTGGGCCAGGCCCGGCACTGGTCGTGCGGGCGTGGCCAGGCGTGGTTCCGGTCACCCGTGGCTGGACCAGGTGGGTGACCAGCGCGGGCGAGGTCAGGCGCACCCGGGTGGGTCAGGCGCCGGCCGGGTGGGTCAGCGCGGCGAGGGCGGTGGACGGTCTCCGGGCGGTTGTGGGGCGGCGGGTGGAGACGGCGGCGGCGCCCAGGGCGGTCGCGGCCAAGCCGCCGAGGACGAAGACCAGCACGTAAGGGTCGATGATTTCGATGCGGCTCTCGGCGACCCGGTTGGCCGGGAGCGCGTGTGGGGTGAGCGCCGGGATCAGCGCGTCGGGGCCGTAGCGGGCGAGCAGGACCACCGCGCAGAAGATCAGGGCCAGCGTGACCGCCCCGCTGAGCAGGGCGGCCAGCAGGGCTCGGCGCGCGGTGCCGAGGTTCATCGAGAGGGCGGCGAACGCGGCCGTGGCGGTCAGGGCGAGCGCCGACCCGGTTGATGCCGGGATCGGTGGCACGGCCGTGACCGCGAGCAGCCAGGTCAGGGCGGCGACGGTGCCGCAGCCGACGGCGGTCAGGCGCAGCCGGGTCGTGGCGGCCGCCGATCGGGCGCAGACCAGGACCAGCCCGAGGGCGTAGGCCGCGACGATCACGCCGGCGACCAGCAGGCCGATGCCGGACTCGGCCTCGGAGCCGGTGGCCGGGCGCGCGTGGAGCAGGCAGAGCGCCGCTATCGCGCCGGCCAGCAGGTAGCCCCCGCCGCGGAGCAGCCCCGCGGTCGCGCCGTCGCCGACCGGGCCGAGCATCGCCGTGCGCCGGGCCTGCCAGCACACCACGGCGAGCACTGACACCATGGCGTCGAGCGGCCAGGCCAGTGGGCGGTAGTCGATGGTCGCGGCCCAGGCGAACACCGTGCCCAGGGCGCCGAGGACGACGGCCAGGTGCAGGGTGGCCCGCAGCAGGTGGAACTGGGTGACCGCGACGCGCAGGCAGCCGCCGGCGAAGCGCCACCGCTCGCCTCGGGCGTCGAGCGCGGCCATCTCGGCCCGCATCGCGCGGCCCCATTGTTCGCGGCCGCGGGGCAGGAAGTTTGTCACGGCGTCGAGCAGCCGGCCGGGCAGGTCGGTGGTCATCAGGCCTCCCGAAGCCGGGGACGGACCGGGGCGGCCAGCGGCTCTTCGGCCACCTCGGCGGCCCAGCGCACGCCCGTGCCGGTCAGGCGGTAGAGGTGGCGGGGCGGACGGCCCTGGACCGGTGTCTCTTCCCAGGTCGCCTCCAGCAGGCCGCGGTCGCAGAGCCGGATGAGGATGGGGTAGAGCGAGCCGGCCGCCAGCCCGACCTGGCGACCCAGCTCATAGCCGTATCGCCAGGTGGCAGGCTCGTCGGCCAGTGCGTTGAGCACGGCCAGGGTCTGCGCCGAGGGGCGTCTCGCTCGAACCATGAGCGGAACTCTATCTATATAGAAAATCGAGGGCAAGGGCTGGCAGGTGCTACGGTTCATTACATGAGTAACGAACCGCAGAACTAGGGAGGCTTCGGTGTTCGACGACCGCGGCCCGATCTATCTGCAGATCGCCGAGGCGATCCGGAACGACGTCCTGAGCGGGGCTCTCAAGGAGGACGAACAGGTCATGTCCACCAATCAGTACGCGGCCTTCTACAATATCAACCCGGCCACCGCGGCCAAGGGCTTCGCGGAGCTGGTCGACGAGGGCGTCCTCTACAAGAAGCGCGGCATCGGCATGTTCGTCAGCCCGGACGCCCGCGAGAGGCTGCGCGCCGGCCGCCGGGAACGGTTCTTCAGCGAGGTGGTCGACCCGATGCTGGCCGAGGCGGGCCGCATCGGGGTGCCGGTCGAGGAGATCCTGAAGCACATCTCGGGAGGCGCGCGATGATCGAGCTCCGCGGCCTCACCGTGCGCTACGGCGACACCGTCGCGGTCGACGACGTCAGCCTCGACCTGCCCACCGGCGCGATCTACGGCCTGCTCGGGCGCAACGGATCGGGCAAGACGAGCCTGCTCAGCGCCCTCGCCTCGCACCGCAGGCCGACCCGCGGCGACGTCGTGGTGGACGGCGTGGAGGCGTTCGAGAACCCGGCCGTCATGCGGGCCACCTGCTTCGTCGGTGACGCCGTCGACGTGCTCGGCCAGGAGCGCGTGTGCCAGGCGCTCGCGCTGGCGAAATGGCTGCGCCCGACCTGGGACGATGATTACGCGTCCAAGCTGCTCGAAATCTTCGCGATCGACCGGCGCAAGCGGGTGCAGAGCCTCTCCCGGGGCCAGAAGTCGGCCCTCGGGGCGGTCGTCGGGCTGGCCTCCCGGACCCCGTTGACCATCCTCGACGAGGTCTACCTGGGCATGGACGCGGTCGCCCGCACGACGTTCTATCGCGAACTGCTCGCCGACTACCTCGCGCATCCGCGCACGATCATCCTGTCGACCCACCTGATCGACGAGGTGGCTGACCTGTTCGAGCGGGTGATCGTCATCGATCGCGGCCGGATCCTGCTGCACGAGGAGGCCGACGGCCTGCGCGGCCGCGGCGCGACCGTGACCGGGCCGGCCGCCGCCGTCGAGGCGTTCACGGCCGGCCGCACCGTGCTCGCCTCGCAGAGCCTGGGCGGGACGCGGGCCGACACCGTCTACGGGCGACTCGAAGCGTCCGAGGTGGCCCGGGCCGAGGCGGCCGGCCTCAGCATCGGGCCGGTCGGCCTGCAGGAGCTCTTCATCCACCTGACGTCGGCCGCGGAGGTGCCCGATGAACGTCGCTGAGGTGCTGTTCCGGCTCTATCGGCCGGTCGTTCTCTGGTTCGGCCTGGCACTGGTGCTGATCGAAGCGGTCGCCGTCGTCGTGCCGCTGATTCTGGGCCAGGCCACGGGCAGCATCTGGCTTCTCGTCGCCGGATCAGCCACCCGCTATTGGCTTCTCGTCATCGGCATTCTGCTGGTCAGCACCCATTTGCGGCGCTTCGTGGCGGGCGGGGCGACCCGGCGCGAATTCTTCTTCGCCGTGCTCCTGCTCGGGGCCGGCATCTCGGTCGCGGTGGCGATTCTGATTCCACTCGGCCACGGTCTGGAGAACGCGATTCTCGCCCCGGCCGGCCACCGCACCTCCGGCTATCCGGCCTTCTCCGGCCGGTCGGCTCTGCGGGAATCCGGCCAGGCGCTCGCCGTTTCGCTGTGCTTCTTCGTCTCGGGCACGCTGTTCGGCATGGCCTACCACCGCTATTCGCCGTGGATCGGGACCGCGCTGATCCTTCCCTGCGCGGTGCCTCTGGTGGCCAGTCAGATCCTGCTCGGCTATGACATCGCGGCGGTCGAGGACGGGGTGCTGCCCTATCTGCCGGCGTTCCTTCTCACTCTGGTCGCGGCTGCGGCGGGAACGGTCGCCTTGCGGGCGACGACGCGGGACATCGCTTTACGGCGTACGGGAAACTGAGCTTGAGACAGACGGCCCGGCGGGGAATCCGCCGGGCCTTTTCCGGTACGCCGTGAGGCGTGCCGTCAAACCTCGCGTTGACCCGGTCCGCCGGCGATCGGAAGAACCTGGCCGAGATTGACGCCCTTGACCGCGCACTCCTTGCCCGGGGCGCTCACGAAGATGGAGGCGGTCTCGTCGGGCGGATAGATCCGGTAGCCGCGCACATCGGTCGGCTTGCATTTGTCGGCCGGGTAATTGAGCGCCGCGTGGGTGACGAGAACGGCGTGGGCCTGGCCGCCGGCCGACAGCGTGATGGTCTTCTCGGTGCCGGACGAGCGCTGGAACGGGTCGTTGACCTGGGTGCCGTTGTCGCCGGTGACCCAGGAGACGCCGGGATATCCATAGAGCGTGCACGAGTGACCGGACCTGTTCGTGAACACCAGATTGGTGTGATAGGTGCCGGCCGCCGCGCCGCCCGTGCCCATTTTCAAAGAGAGGTCGCCGGTGTGGCAGCGCCCGGTGCCGCCGCCCTGCCCCGAACTGCTGTCGCTCGGCGAAACGGAAGGCGCAACGGAAGGCGAAACGGAAGGGGAGGAGCCGGACGACGATGAGGCGGACGGCGTGGTGGTGCCCGGTGTCGGCGACGCGGTCGTGTCGTTCCCGGCCGAGCAGCCGGCCAGCAGGAGGGCGGGTACGGCGAGAGCGGGAAGAAGTCGCTTCATCATTCTCTGGTACCTCCGAATTGGACTCGGCCGGCGCTTCATGTCTCCTTGGTAGTCGCCGGCGGCACCCCGCTACCTCAGCAATTAGTGCCACTCACGCCGGCGCCCGCTGCGCGGCGAAATCGTTGAGCCAGTCCCGGGTCACCGGCATCTCGGCGTTGCCGGTCACGCGCCGCAGCGCGTCGCTCGGCGGCACACCCAGCAGCACCAGCGTCATGCTCGCCAGCAGCGTCGAGCGTCCTATCCCACCGAAGCACTGCGTCGCCACGAACCGCCCCGCCCGCACGTTGGCCGCCAGCCGCCCGGACAACCCGATCACGCGGGCCGCCTCCTCGCGCGGCGGCGTCCCCTCGGCGGCCGGGAAGGGCAGGAACTCCAGGCCCAGCCGATTCGCCTCGGCGACCGTGCCGGTGAAGCCCAGCCGCTGCTGCTCGGCCGTGGTCAGAGCCGACACCAGCAGGTTGACGCCGGCCTCGGCCAGGTGGGTCAGGTGCTCGGCCGGCCACGCGTCCGTACGTGGGTGGGCGAGGGTCGCGAGCCGTCCCTGCCCAGGTAGAGGCCCTGCGATCACGTGGAGTGTCGGTGTCATTGACTCCCTGTTCCCCTTTGCCGTGGCGGCGGCCGTGCCATCGGTGCATATGGCCCACGCAGAGTAGGGTCACCCCCGGCATGCCCGCTAGCGAGAGGCCCAAGGAAAAGTGACGTCCCCTCGGAAGACCCGCGTTGCGATCGTGTTCGGTGGACGGAGTACCGAACACGCCATCTCGTGCGTGAGCGCCGGGAGCATTCTTTCCGCGCTCGATCCCGATCAGTATGAGGTGGTCCCGGTCGGCATCACGCGGGAGGGACGGTGGGTTCTCGCCGGTGGCGATCCGGCCCAGTTCGCGATCGCCGGGCGTCAGCTGCCGGAGGTGACCGCGGCCAGCGGAAACACGGTCGTGCTGGCGGCCGACCCGACCGCCACCGACCTGATCGTGCGCGACCCGGCCGAGGGTGTCTCCTCGCTCGCCGGGGTCGACGTGGTCTTCCCGGTGCTGCACGGGGCGTTCGGTGAGGACGGCACGATCCAGGGCATGCTCGAGATGGCCGGCATTCCGTACGTCGGGGCCAACGTCTTCGCCTCGGCCGCCGCCATGGACAAGGAATTCACCAAGAAGCTGGCCGCGGCCGACGGCATCCCGGTCGGCCCCTACGCGGTTCTCCGGGCCGGCGTCTCGCTGTCGGAGGCCGACAAGGAACGGCTCGGGCTGCCGGTCTTCGTGAAGCCGTCGCGGGCCGGCTCGTCCCACGGCATCACCAAGGTGACCGACTGGGCCGACCTCGACGACGCGATCGCCACCGCGCGTCAGGTCGACCCCAAGGTGCTCATCGAGGCCGCGATCGTCGGCCGCGAGATCGAGTGCGGCGTGCTCGAGGCCGAGGCCGGCGGCGCGCCCGAGGCGTCCCTGCTCGCCGAGGTCGGCGTCGAAGACCACGAGTGGTACGACTTCGAGGCCAAATACCTGGGCGACGGCCACAACGAGATCCCGGCCGACCTGCCCGAAGAGGTAACGCGCAAGGTCCAGGAGTACGCGCGGCGCACCTTCACCGCGCTCGACTGCGCCGGCCTGGCCCGGGTCGACTTCTTCGTGACCGCCGACCACCAGATCTACCTCAACGAGATCAACACGATGCCGGGCATGACGCCGCGCTCGGCCTTCCCGCAGATGTGGGCCGCCACCGGGCTCGAATATCCCAAGGTCGTCGACCGCCTGATCCGCACCGCGTTGCACCGCGGCACGGGCCTGCACTAAGCGCAGCCGGTCGGCACCGCGGTCGCCTTCGACTTGATCGTCTCGACGACGGTGTCGGAGAACTCGTTGGCCCACTGCGCCGGCTGGTCATAGCTGGCCGGCACGCCGACCTGCACGGCGACCTCACGGTCCATCGTGGTAAAAAGCTTGGTCGCCGGGCCGTCATCGCCGTACCAGCAGACGCCGTTCATCACCAGCAGATCGGCGTCGAGCGGCACACAGCCCTTCTGGCCGGGCGTGATCGTCTCGCACATCGGCGGCTGGGTGACACCGCACTGCACGGTGATCGCCGGATCGCCGTACGCCCCGTTCTGCTCCGGGCCCGCGCTGACCTTGCGGGCCGGCAGGTTGCGCACCTGGTTGGGCAGCTGCGAGGTCAACGCCAGGCAGGCCTGGGCGTCGTGGGCCGACAGCTTGGGCGCGGCCAGTTGCACCGGCGTGGACGGCACCCGCTGGATGGCCGACGACGTCGGGCTGGGCGTCGCCGCCGGCTGATCCTTGGGCGTGAGCCTGGAGAAAATCAAGACCCCGGCGATCAGCGCGATCGGCAAGGCGATCGCGGCCGCCACGAACGCGGCGCTCCGGGTGGACTTGTCGGGCGCCTTCACCGGCGGGGTCTCGAGGTCGACCATGCTCAGAGGTTTACCACGGAGCAGGTGAGCGTCCGCATGATGCCCGGGACGTACTGGACTTTGCTCACAATGAGGCTGCCCAGGTCGTCGACCGTGTGCGATTCGGCGAGCACGACCACGTCATAGGGGCCCGTCACCGCGTCGACGCGTACGACACCCGGTATTTTGCCGATCGCGGCGGCCACGTCATGAGCCCTTCCGACCTCAGTTTGGATGAGGATGTATGCCTGGACCACGATCCGACTCCAATCCGCCGCCGCTGACTAGAACGTGAAACTACCGTACGGATCGGTCCGGCAGCGGGACGCCACCAGGAACGAAAGGCCCCACGTGAGCATTGCCGAGACCGGGGAGTTCGGGCTCATCGCCCGGATCGTCGCACGGCTCGACACCGGACCGGCCACGTTACTCGGGCCGGGGGACGACGGCGCGGTCGTCGCGGCCCCCGACGGGCGGGTCGTGGCATCGACCGACGTCCTGGTCGAGGGCCGTCACTTCCGCCGCGACTGGTCGGGCGCCACCGACATCGGGCACCGGGCCGCCGCGGCCAATCTGGCCGACATCGCGGCGATGGGCGCCAAACCGACCGCGTTGCTGGTCGCCCTCTGCGTGCCACCCGATCTCGACCCGGCGTGGGCCGAGGAACTGGCCGACGGCCTGTCGGCCGAGGCCTCCTCGGTCCAGGCGAGCGTGGTCGGCGGCGACATGTCGGCGAGCCCCACCCTCACCGTCTCGGTCACGGCCCTGGGCGACCTGCAAAATCAAAACCCGGTCGTACGCGGGGGAGCCCAGCCGGGAGACGTGATCGCCCTGGCCGGCCGGGTCGGGTACGCCGCGGCCGGATACACGGTGCTGTCCCGCGGTTTCCGCACCCCGAAACTGCTCGTCGAGGCCTACCGGCGACCGGCCGTGCCGTACGCCCAGGGCCCGATCGCGGCCCGGCACGGCGCCACCTCGATGATCGACGTCTCGGACGGCCTCCTCCAGGACCTGGGCCACATCGCGACCGCCAGCGTCGTCGGCATCGACCTGCACACCGACGCGTTCGAGGTGCCCGGGCCGATGCGGGACGCGGCCGCGGCACTCGGCGTCGACCCGTACGTCTGGCTCCTCGCCGGAGGCGATGACCACGCGCTCGCCGCGACGTTCCCGCCCGGCGTGCCCCTGCCGGACGGCTGGCAACCGATCGGCGCGGTGCACGAGGGCACCGGGGTGACCGTCGACCGCAAGCCGTGGACGGGTGGGACAGGCTGGGACCACTTCCGCTGATTTAGGGTTGTGCCCGTGCCAGACATCAAGATCAGGTCGGCCCGGTACGACGAGCCGGCCGTCATCGCCCTACTGGTGCACGTGATGGCCGAGCTGTCCGGCCGCTACGGCGGCTCAGGCGACGACACCCCCGTGGACCCGGCCGACTTCGTGCCACCGAACGGCGCCTTCTTCGTCGCTTCCGAAGGCCCCGGCGGGCTCATCGCGTGCGCGGGATGGCGCCGCCACGGCGACGACGCGGAGCTGAAGAGAATGTTCACCGCATCCGAGGCCCGGGGCCGGGGCCTGGGCCGCCGCATGCTGGCCACGATCGAGGAATCGGCGCGGGAGGCCGGCTGCAAGCGGGTGATCCTGGAAACCGGCGACCGCCAGCCGGAGGCCGTCGGGTTGTACGAGTCAGCCGGCTACACCCGCATCGATGACTTCGGCTACTACGCTGGCCAGGAGGGCGTGCTCTCGTTCGCGAAAGTCCTCTGACCGGTGGACGCCGGGCGAGTTTCGTCATAGCTGAGGCGGCGATGATCAGTGCGTCCTCACGCCGGAAACACATCCAGCCCTTCGGCCCGGTGGGGCCAGAAGGGCTGGAGGGACGAAACTCGATCAGGCGCGGACGACCTTGCCGGCCTTGATGCACGAGGTGCAGACCTGGAGCTTCTTGGTGTTGCCACCACCGGCCGGGGTGCGCACCGACTGGATGTTGGGGTTCCAGCGGCGGTTGGTCCGCCGGTGCGAGTGGGACACGTTGTGGCCGAAGCCCGGTCCCTTGCCACAGACGTCGCACACGCTAGCCACGGAATACTCCTGGGGTAATCGACTGAGCTTTCGCTGAAAGCCCGAGCTTGCCAAAATTCGGAGGCACCCGGCGGTGACCGCACAGGCAACCCGGCAAGGTTACCCGATGCCCCGCCGTGACAGCTAATCGGCCCGGCTCAGGTGCGGTCCCGGGCGATTGTCAGGGGTGGTTAGTACGATTTTCGCGTGCTGGAGACCATGGACGCCGCGGCCGTCCACCGCTGGTGCGGTGGCGGGCTGGAGGCGCTCCGTGCCCACCAGCACGAAATCGACGAGCTGAACGTCTATCCCGTCCCCGATGGCGACACCGGCACCAACCTGGTTCTCACCCTGGCCGCCGCCCAGGACGCCCTCAACCGCTTCCTGGCCGAGCACCCGGAGGCGCCGGCCGATCCGCCTCCCGCTGACCCCTTCGACGACGAGGCCCCGCCCGGCGAGGGTGATGATCGTGAAGCACCCGACGGCGAGCTGGACGACGGCGAGGCCAGGCGCGGCAAGGGCCGGGGTCGTGGGGCATGGGCCGCCGAGGAGGGTGCCGGCGAGACGCGGCGTGGCGAGGGTCTAGGTCGTCGGGCAAGGGCTGGCGAGGAGGGTGACGGCGGGGCGCTGGTCGGAGAGGTGCTCGACCCGGCTGAGGCGCCCACGACCACGCTGGGCCGGACGATGCGCCGGATGGCCCGGGGCGCGCTGCTCGGGGCCCGGGGCAACTCGGGCGTGATCGTTTCGCAGATTCTGCGAGGCATGGCCGACGCCTTGGCGACTTCAGTCGCGGTCCGTGGAGGTGAGCTGGCCCGGGCATTGCGCACGGCTTCCGAGGCCGCCTACGGCGCGGTGGCCCGTCCGGTGGAGGGCACTGTTCTCTCCGTGGTGGCCGCGGCCGCCGACGGCGCCGGCCGCATCAAGTCCGACGACCTCCTGGCCGTGGCCCGGGCGGCGGCCGGCTCGGCCCGCGAGGCTCTGGCCCGCACCCCGCAGCAACTCCCCGCGCTGGCCCGCGCCGGCGTGGTCGACGCCGGCGGCCGAGGCCTCTGCATCCTCCTCGACGCCCTGGTTGAAGCCTTGGGCTCCCGCGCCGAGACCGACAACTCCCCATCCGGTGCTGCCGCGGTTGACGGCTCGGCCGCCTCGGCGCCCGGTGCTGGCGCGTTTGGCGGTTCGGCTGCCTCGATGACCGGTGGTTCTGCGACCGACCGCTCCGGTGTCTCGGTGGCCGGTGCCGCTGCGACCGACCGCCTCGGTGCCTCGGCGACGGCTGGTGCTGCGACAGGGGCCGGTGCCGCGATGACCAATCACCCCGCTTCCTCGGCGCTCGGTGCCGCCGCCGTCGCGGGCTCGGCCGCCTCGGTGGGCAGCGCCGAGACGGCGACCTCGGGCGGCGAGGGGGAGTTCGGCTATGAGGTGCAATATCTGCTCGACGCCGCCGACGAGGCCGTCGACCGGTTGCGTCCGGCCCTCGACGCGATGGGCGACTCCCTGGTCGTCGTCGGCACCGGTGACGGCGATCCTCCGACCTGGAATGTGCACGTCCACGTTCCGGCCGACCGCATCGGGGCCGCCGTCGAGGCCGGCATCGTGGCCGGGCGGCCTTACCAGATCAAGGTGACCCCCCTCGACGAGCTTGTCGCCGAGCCGGCGACTCGGGAGGGCGACCCGCGCGGCGCCGTCGTCGTTGCCGCCGGGGAGGGGCTGACCGCTCTGTTCGAGGCGGAGGGGGCGATTGTCGTGGGGCGTAACCCGTCGATCGCCGAGATGCTGGCCGCGATCACCGCCGCCGACGCCCGGTCGGTTGTGCTGCTGCCCAATGACGCCAATACCCACGCCGTCGCCACCGCCGCCGCCCGGGAGGCCGAGCGGGCCGGGCTGCGGGTGAGTGTCGTGCCGACCCGGAGCCCGGTGCAGGCCCTGGCCGCTCTGGCCGTGCGTGACAGCGGCCGGGCCTTCGCCGACGACGTTATCGCCATGGCCGAGGCGGCCGGTGCCTGCCGTTACGGCGAGGTCTGCACCGCTCAGCGCGCGGCTTTCACGGTCGCCGGGCCGTGCCGGGAGGGTGATCTGCTGGGTCTGGTCGACGGCGAGGTGCACGTGATCGGCACCGATCTGGAGGACGTCAGTCGCCGGCTGCTCGACCGGATGCTCGGCGGCGGCGGCGAGCTGGCCACTCTGGTGCTGGGGGCGGACGCTCCGGACCGGCTCGACGGGCTGCTCCGCGGGCACGTCACGCAGACCTGGCCGTTCGTCGAGTTGCAGAGCTATGCGGGCGGACAGCCCCGCTACCACCTTCTGGTAGGAGTGGAATGACGACCGTCGACACCCCCTTGAAGACGGTTCTCGGCGACAAGACCGCCAAGGCCCTGGCGACCCACCTCGACCTGCACACCGCCGGCGATCTGATCTACCACTTCCCCCGGCGGTACGACGAGCGCGGCGAGCACACCGACATGCACCAGCTGCAGATCGGCGAGCAGGTCACGTTGCTGGCCCAGGTGCAGTCGGTGAGTGTCAAGCCGATGCGGGCGCGGCGGGGCAACATGCTCGAGATCACCATCGGGGACGGCTCCGGCGCGACGCTGACGTGCACGTTCTTCAACCAGGCGTGGCGGGAGCGGGAGCTGCGGCGGGGCCGGTGGGGCCTGTTCGCCGGGAAGGTGACCGACTTTCGGGGGAAGCGGCAGCTCAACGGCCCGGCCTATCAACTGCTCGACGCCGACGCCACGCAGGACGAGGCGGAGCAGGAGATCGAGGAGTTCGCCGGCGCGATCATCCCGGTCTATCCGGCCGCTCAGGCCGTGCCGACGTGGGTGATCGCCAAGTGTGTGCGCACGCTTCTCGACACCTTCCAGCCGCCTGACGATCCGCTGCCGGCGGCTGTCCGGGCCAACCGCAACCTGGTCGGCATCGGCACGGCGCTGCGCGAGATCCACCGGCCGAGCTCGCAGGAAGCGCTGTACTCCGCGAAATACCGTCTCAAGTGGGACGAGGCGTTCGCCGTACAGCTCACGCTCGTACAGCGAAGGGCGCGGGCATCGGCCGCGCCCGGCACCGCCCGGCCGCGTAGCGAGGCCGGGATCCTGGTGAAGTTCGACGCGAGCCTGCCCTATGAGCTGACGGAGGGGCAGCGGCTGGTCGGTGAGGAGATCGCCGAGGACCTGGCCGAGCCGCATCCGATGCACCGCCTGCTGCAGGGCGAGGTCGGCTCGGGCAAGACGCTGGTCTCGGTGCGGGCGATGCTGCAGGTGGTCGACGCCGGCGGCCAGGCCGCGCTGCTCGCTCCGACCGAGGTGCTGGCCACGCAGCATCTCCGCAGCATCAGCGCCCAGTTGGGCGCGCTCGGCCGGGCCGGTGAGATCGACGGCGACCCCTCGGGCACGCAGCTCGCCCTGGTCACCGGGTCACTCGGTGCGGCGGCCCGGCGGGCCGCGTTGGCCAAGGTCGCCGACGGGACCGCCGGCATCGTCGTGGGCACGCACGCTTTGCTGTACGAGGGTGTCGACTTCAAGGATCTCGGGCTGGTGGTCGTCGACGAGCAGCACCGGTTCGGCGTCGAGCAGCGGGATGCCTTGCGCGCCAAGGCGGCCCGTCCGCCGCACGTGCTGGTGATGACCGCGACCCCGATCCCGCGGACGGTCGCCATGACCGTCTACGGCGACCTCGAAACGTCGACGCTTTCGCAGCTGCCGCGCGGCCGTTCGCCCATTGCCTCGCATGTCGTGCCGCCGGAGAGGCCGGCGTTCCTGGACCGGGCCTGGCGCCGGTTGCGCGAGGAGGTTCAGGCCGGCCATCAGGCGTACGTCGTGTGCCCGCGCATCGGCGACGGCACCGCGGGCGACGACGACGAGGAACCCCCGTCGGACAACGAGCCGGCCCGGCGCCCGCCGCTGGCCGTCACCGAGGTCGCCCCGCTGCTGGCCGAGGGCCCTCTGCACGGCCTGCGCATCGCCATCCTGCACGGCAGGATGCCGGCCGACGAGAAGGACGCGGTGATGCGCGGTTTCGCCGCCGGCGACCTCGACGTGCTGGTCGCGACCACGGTGATCGAGGTCGGGGTCGACGTGCCCAACGCCACTGTCATGGTCATCATGGATGCCGACCGTTTCGGCGTCTCCCAGCTGCACCAGTTGCGGGGCCGGGTCGGCCGGGGCAGCGCGGCCGGCATCTGCCTGCTGGTCACCGAGTCGGTGGAGGGCACCGCCGCCCGGGAGCGGCTGGACGCCGTGGCCGGGACGACCGACGGCTTCAAGCTTTCCGAGATCGACCTGGAGCAGCGTCGCGAGGGTGACGTGCTGGGGGCGTCCCAGTCCGGCCGCCACTCCCATTTGCGGTTGCTGTCGATGCTGCGCGACGCCAAGCTGATCACCGACGCGCGAGCCGAGGCGTCCGCCCTGGTCGGCGACGACCCCGATCTGCGGAAACACCCCGCCCTGGCCGCTTCCGTTGCCGCGCTGGTCGACGAGGAGCGCGCCGAATACCTGGAGAAGGGTTGATCCTGCACATCTGCCCACGGGACGTCTGGGCGGCCGCGGTGGCGGCCGGCGGCACGTACGAGGGCGACACGCTCGCCTCGCAGGGCTACATCCACATGTCGACCGAGGAGCAGGTCCACATGCCGGCGACGCTCCTCTTCCGCGGCCGCACCGACCTGGTGCTGCTGGAGGTCGACGAGTCGCGCCTGCCGGTGCCGATCACCTGGGAGCAGGGTGACCCGCCGGCGCCGGACGGCCGACTGTTTCCGCACCTCTACAGTGCACTGCCGGTCGACGCGGTCGTAGCCACCTACGACTACCCGCCGGACGCCGACGGGTCGTTCTCGCCGCCCCGCTTCTAGCGGCGGAGGACGAGAAAGGGCGCGCCGGCCGAGGCCGACGCGCCCTTTACTTCGCGGTGCTTATCAGGCGGTGAACTTCATCTTCCGCCGGCGGGCCAGGAAGAAGGCGCCGCCACCGAGCAGGACCAGCGCGACAGCGCCGCCCGCGATCGGGGTGGAGGAGGAACCGGTGATCGCCAGGGCGGCCTGGGAGGTGCTGGGCGTGGCGGCCGGGCTGGAGCAGTCCTTCGGGGCCTCGTACGTGATCTTGGCCGTGTCCTTCGGGCTGCTCTTCAGCGAACCCGTGACGGTCAGGCCCTTGGACGCCGGGAAGTCGACGGTCTTGGTCTCACCGGGCTTCGCGGTAACGGTCTTGGTGTCGCCGACGCTCGGCTTGAAGACGCCGGTCTCGGACTGCTTCCAGTCCTTCGGCACCGTGACGCCCACGGTGAGGATGGTGCAGGTCTCGTTGTAGACCAGGTTCGGCTGGGTCTGCGGCACGTCGGGCGGCGTGGTGGTCGCCGTCGGGGCCGGAGACGTGGTGCTGGTCGGCGGCGGCGTCGTCGTCTCGCCCTTGCACAGCTCGGACGTTTTGTAAATCCAGCCGCTCTTCGCATGGGAGAAGACGTCCTGGTGGGCGAGGTGGAACGTCGCCGAGACGTCGATGCTGGCCTGCTCGTCGGTGGCCTTCAGCGTCTGGACGCCGACCAGTTTCCCGTTGGCGGGGATGGAAGCGTCCTTCTGGATGTTCGTCAGCGGGCTGTCGTTCGGGGTCTTGAGGACCTCGGAGATTTCGCCGCCGACGCCGGCGTCCTCGGCCGTCACCGTGTAGGTGATCTCCCAGGTGCCGTCAGCGTGGGCGCAGACGTTGGAGTGCTCGATGATGGGCCTGCAGGCCAGGGCCGGCGTCGCCAGGGCGGCGGCGAGGCCGAGGCCCAGGAACGTGCCGCCGATGACGGTAGCGCTGCGACGGAGCTTCTTGACTGACAGTTTCACGCCTTCTCCTGCGGATGGGGACAAAGATCAACGAGGAAGAAAGAGGCCCACTGTCACTCACATCGGGGCCTGCGACGACGCCTCCCCACGTCGTCGACACGGGGCCGTAACCACGTGCAACAGCGCCTGACCTTAGCGAGAAATAAAATTCTGGGAAGTCCCTCAGGGCCGCTTAAGGAGCTCGTTGCAGATCCGTGATCTTCCATACACGAAACGTCAGCGTATCGACGCTGAGAGTGCCGGTCAGATCGAAATCCGTGATTCGCCAATCACCGCTGGTAGGTGTGGATCAAGGGGCCAAAACCCTTGTGGCACAACGAAAAGGGCGCACCGGCCAAAGCCGGTGCGCCCTCTACTTGTCAGTGCTTATCAGGCGGTGAAGCGAACCTTACGACGCCGGGCGACGAAGAAGAACGCGCCACCGGCGATCAGCAGCACGACCGCACCGGCGGCGATGCTGGTGCCCGCGCTACCGGTGATCGGCAGGCTGCCGCCGCCGCTGTTGTTGCCGACCGGCACGGTGCAGACCAGCGCCTTGAGGGACGCCTTGATCTGCTTGAGGCCGTTGACGTCGACGGTGGCGACCTTGGAGGTGCCGGCCGCGAAGGTGGCCTTCGCCGAGGAACCGGCCGCGACGGTCAGCTCCTTCGACTCCTTGCCGTAGGTGACCTTGGCGACGGCCGGGGTGACACCCTCGGGGTTGGTCACGGTGATCGTGACGTCCTTGCAGGTGTTGGCGATCGAGACGGTCGGCGTCGCGCAGTCCGCCGGCACCTTCCAGGTGTAGGTCTGGGTGTCCATGCCCTCGCCGCTGACGGTGACGTCGCCGGCACCGGCCGGAACCTTCACCGAGTCACCCTTGCCGCCCGCCACGGTGACGGTCTTGACCTGGTCGCCGTATTTCACGGTGAAGGTCTCGTCGTACTTGCCGCTGTTCGACAGGTTGATCACCTGGGTGCCGTCACAGCTCGGGACCGAGGTGCTCGCCGGGGTGACGCAGGACTTGTCGCCGCCGTTGTACCAGGCCTGGTCGCCCTTCGAGCGGCTGCCGATGCCGGTCGTCGAGCCCAGCTTCTTGTCGTTGTAGCGGTCGCCGTGGTCGGTGATGGTCGGGATGACGTCCTGCGTGGTGCCGAAGAACGTGTCGACCTGCGTGTAGCACGGCGGGATCTTGACGGTCAGCGAGATCTCGCGGTGGTCCTGCGTCAGGGTGTCGCTCTGGGGCTGGTCGTACAGGTACTGCGGCACCGAGAACTCGGGCTTCGGCGCGTAGTACGAGACCGAGGTGACCGGGATCTGCACGCCCTCGCAGAGTGTGACGTCGTGCAGGTCGACGACCGTGGTGGCGGTGTCCTTGTCCACCTTGAACGTGTGGGTCAGGCGGCCCTTCTGCCCCAGCTGGTCCAGGTGCTTCGAGTCGACGCACTTGGGCCCGGACGGCTTGCAGCCGTGCCTGAGCTGAACCGTGGCGGTGTTGTCGTCCGACTTCGAGCTGTTGTCGACGGTCCCGTCGGGCCAGGTGGCCGTGAACGAGAGGGTCACGCTGTCGGCCTGGTCGACGATCTGGGTGTAGTGCACCACCGTGGCCTGGCTGGGGTCGTAACCCGCCGACTTCGAGATGACGCTGCCGTCAGCGAGCGGTTGGATCTTCGGTTCCACTGCCTTGGGCGCCTCGCCCTTGGGAAGGTGGAGGTCCGAGATCGTGGCGTCGCCCGGCCAGTCGTTGCGCAACTCCCAGGTGACCATGCTCTTGCCGTCCTGACAGCTGGCGACGCCGCTGACGGTGGCGTTGTGGGCGCTCGCGGGGCCGGCGATCGCCACAACTCCCGTCAGACCGATGACCGCACCGGCGAGGACGGTAGCCGTGCGGTGGAGTGAGGACTTGAATTTCACGCCTTCTCCTGCGGAGGGGGGACAGAGGATCAGGAAGGCAGGCGGAGGCCGCCGGCGTACTGCCTGCCGGGGCCTGCGACGACGCCTCCCCGCGTCGTCGACACGGGGCCGTAACCACGTGCAACAGGGGCTGACCCTAGCCACTCCGGACGGGTTGGGGAACTCCTCATGCTCGCCTAATGATCTTGATGCGAACTCGTGATCTTGATTCGACGGAGAGCGATCTCACCGGTGCGGCAAGTGGCGGACGGCATTCACGAACCTCACACAATCGGATGAATCAGTACGTAGCCGGTAAGAGTGTTTCCCGGGCGATAGTTGCCGGCCCGGATGGTGAAGTAACGTCGCCTCGTGCGGTACGACGTCGACGGTGGGGCGCATTGACCAGGATCATTGCCGGTGCACACGGTGGACGGCGTCTGGCCGCGCCGGCCGGTGCCACGACCCGGCCCACTTCGGATCGTGTCCGCGAGGCGTTCTTCAGTGCCCTGGAGTCGATGACCGACCTGTCCGGTGCGCGATTCGCCGACCTGTTCGCCGGGTCGGGGGCGGTCGGCCTGGAGGCGATCTCGCGCGGCGCCGCGTACGCCCTGCTGGTCGAGTCCGACGCCCGCGCCGCCCGGGTGATCCGCGACAACATCGTCGCCCTGCGGGCCGGCGCCGCCGCTCGCCTGGTGACCGGCAAGGTCGCGCAGGTCGTGGCCGCCCCGCCGGAGGCCGGCCCCTACGACATCGTCTTCGCCGACCCGCCCTACGCGGTGACCGACTCGGAACTGACCGAGACGCAGGAGATGCTGCTCGCCAACGGCTGGCTCGCCCCCGACGCCGTCGTGATCGTCGAGCGGGCGACCCGCGGCGGCGCGCTGACCTGGGTGGACGGCATCACTGCCGACCGCAGTCGCCGGTACGGCGAAACTACTCTTTGGTACGGTCGCCGATCATGAGACGAGCGGTGTGTCCCGGCTCCTTCGATCCGGTCACCAACGGCCACCTCGACATCGTCGGGCGGGCCAGCCGGCTCTTCGATGAGGTGATCATCGGAGTGCTGATCAACCAGTCGAAATCCGGTCTGTTCACCATCGAGGAACGTCTCGAGATGCTGAGCGAGGCGACCGCCGGTTACGAGAACGTCCGGGTGGCGGCCTTTCACGGCCTGCTGGTCGACTTCTGCCGGGCCCAGGGCGCCGCGGTGGTGATCAAAGGACTCCGCGCGGTCAGCGACTTCGACTACGAGTTGCAGATGGCGCAGATGAACATCGGGTTGTCCGGCGTGGAGACGTTGTTCATGCCGACGAATCCGCTCTATTCGTTCCTCTCCTCCAGCCTGGTCAAAGACGTGGTCAAGTGGGGCGGCGACGCGTCGTCCTACGTGCCCGACTTCGTCGGCGAGCGCCTGGTCACCCGCCTGCGCCAGAACTAGGGTCCCCGGCGCGCCGGACCTAGCCCGGCCGGGATGGCTGTGAGGCAGTAACGTGATCGCACCACAGCGTGGGTAGGGAATGACAGGAGTGTGGCACCGGTGGATCCGCTCGACCGCATCGACGAGATCATCGAACTCGTCCAGGAAGCGCGCTCCGTCCCGATGTCGCGGACGAACTTCATGTTCGATCGGGCCGACATGATCGAGCATCTCGACGTCCTGCGCTCGGAGCTTCCGTCGGAGCTGCGTAAGGCGGCCGCGGTGCTCGACGAGCGGGACCGCATCATCGAGGCCGGCCGTCGCGAGGCCGACCGCATCATCAGCGAGGGTGAGACCGAACACTCCCGGCTGGTCTCGGTGAACGAGATCACCGTCTCGGCCGAGCACGAGGGCGCCCGCGTCATCGCCGAGGCCCGCACCGAGGCCCAGCGGCTGCGTGAGGAGGTCGACGACTACGTCGACACCGCCCTGGCCAACTTCGAGCAGTTCCTCACCCGGGCCCTCGCCTCGATCGAGCGCGGCCGCGACAAGATGCACGCCCTGCGCGAGATCGGCACCTTCCAGGGCGAGGACGAGCGGCCGCTGCCCTTCTGACGACCCGGATTCGACGCTACCCCGGCAGCTCAGGTAACCTTTCCTGTCGGCCTCCCTATGGCTGAGAGTTCATGATGCCTAAATCACCGCAGAGTCACCTGGATCCCAGGCAACCGCTGGTCGTCGACACGACGAAGCTCCCGCGGCAGCCTGGTGCGACGCGTGCCCTCACGCGGTCGATCCCGGCACCGAAGGACCTCGGCCTGGAGCTGATCCGGGTCCCCGAGGGGTCGGAGCTCGATCTCGACCTCGTGCTCACGTCCGTTTCCGAGGGGGTCTACGTCAGTGGTCACGTCCGCGGTTCACTCACCGGTGAGTGCGGGCGCTGCCTCGGCGAGATCAGCGAGTCCTTCGACGTCTCGATCGCGGAGCTGTTCGCCTACGCGGACAGCACCACCGAGGAGACGACCGACGAGGACGAGGTGGGCCGGATGCAGGGCGACCTGCTCGACCTGGAGCCGGCGGTCCGGGACGCGGTGGTGCTCATGCTGCCGCCCAACCCGCTCTGCCGGCCGGATTGCCCAGGCCTGTGCCCCGAGTGCGGGGTGCATTTCGACGACCTTCCGGCCGATCACAGCCACGAGGACGTCGATCCCCGCTGGGCCGCTTTGCGTAATCTCACGAACAACGAGGAGTAAGTACCGTGGCCGTCCCCAAGCGCAAGATGTCGCGCAGCAACACCCGGTCCCGCCGGGCGAACTGGAAGGCGACCGCGGTCGTGACCCAGGCCTGCCCGCAGTGCAAGTCGCCGAAGCTGCCGCACACCGCCTGCTCGGTCTGCGGCACCTACAACGGCCGTCAGGTCCTTGAGGTCTGAGCGTCGCCTAAGTGACGCGCCCTGCCTTCGGGCGGGTCGCACCTGAGCATTGGCGAACCACCGGTGTGCCGGCTCCCGATCGGGAGCCGGTCACCGCGCGGATCGCCGTCGACCTCCTCGGCGGGGACCACGCTCCCGCCGTCGTGGTTGACGGCGCTCTGCGCGCCTGCCAGGCCGATCCGGCCCTACACCTCATTCTCGTCGGCCCGACAGATGCGGCCGGCGAGCTTCTCGCTGCCCTCGACCCGGCCGCTCACGCGCGCGTCACCACGCTGGCGCTGAGCAAGGAACCGGACGCGGAAACCGGCGTGCGAACAGCCGTGCTGGCGGTCGCCCAGGGCGCCGCCGACGCCGTCGTCTCGGCCGGCAACACCGGTGCCACGGTCACCTCGGCCGCGCTCAGCCTGGGCCGCTGGCCGGGCGTACGCCGTCCTCCGCTCGCCGCCGTCCTGCCCACCGAGGCCGGCCGCCTGGTCCTGCTCGACGTCGGCTCCTCGGTCGACCCGGACGCGCCGACCCTGGCCACCCACGCCCGTCTGGGCGCCGCTTACGCCTCGGTCGTCCACCGCGTCGCCGAGCCCCGGGTCGGCCTGCTCACCATCGGCACCGAGCGCGGCAAGGGCGATCGCCTGCGACGCGAGCTGCCCCGCATCCTCAGCCGTCTCGCCCTCCCGGGCGGCGCCCGTTACGCCGGCCTGGTCGAGGGCAACGACGTCGTTCTGGGCGCGGCCGCCGACGTCGTGGTGACGGATGGATTCACCGGAAACGTGCTGCTCAAGGGCCTCGAGACGGCGTACGCCCGGTTCGGGGCGCCCGGATCGCCGGAGCTGGCGCCGCCGCGCGCCGCGATTCTTCTCGGCGTCGACGGCATCGTCGTCGTCTGCCATGGTGCCGCCGAAGGCGCCGATGTGGCGGCGGGCATCGCCTTCGCCGCCGACCTGCACCGCCGAGCCGCCGTGGCGGCGATCGAAGAGATGATCAACGAGGTGTCCCATGATGAGTGACAAGCGCCGCCGGCCGCCGACCGCTCCGCTGGAGGAGGCGTTCGGGGTGCCGTTCGAGCCCGGCCTTCTCGAGCGCGCGCTCACCCACCGGTCCTACGCCTACGAGAACGGTGGCCTGCCGACCAACGAACGGCTGGAGTTCCTGGGCGACTCGGTGCTCGGCGTGGTGATCACCTCGGCGCTGTTCCACAACCACCCCGACCTGCCCGAGGGTCAACTGGCCAAGCTCCGGGCGAGCGTGGTCAACATGCACGCGCTGGCCGACGTCGCGCGCGGCCTCGGCCCGCTCGGGCTGGGCCCGCACCTGCTGCTCGGCAAGGGCGAGGAGACGACCGGCGGCCGCGACAAGGCGAGCATCCTGGCCGACACGCTCGAGGCGCTGCTCGGCGCGATCTATTTGGAACACGGCCTGGATATCGCCGGGCAGGTGGTCCACCGGCTGTTCGACCCGCTGATGGCCGAGTCGGCCGGGCGGGGCGCTGCGCTCGACTGGAAGACCAGCCTGCAGGAGCTGACGGCGGCGCTCGGGCTGGGCGTCCCCGACTACGTGATCGAGGACTCCGGGCCCGATCACGCCAAGACCTTCACCGCCTGGGTCGTGGTGGCCGGCGAGCGCTACGGCGGCTCCGAGGGCCGCAGCAAGAAGCAGGCCGAGCAGCGGGCGGCGGCGGCCGCGTGGCGCACGTTGAGCGAGCGCCAGGCCTCGGCCAACGGCAACAAGCCGGCCGACCACAGGCCGGGTGCCGCAAAGCCGGCTGACGAGAAGCCGGCTGACGAGAAGCTGGGTGCCGAGAAGCTGGGTGCCGAAAAGCCGGACGAAGCGGAGTGAGCCTGACCGAGGAACAGAAAACCAGCGACCCGGCGCCGGCTTCCGGCGGCGACAGCCTTTGGCGTACGGCCGGGGCCTGGCGCGGGGTCGGCATCGCGTTCGGCGTCTACGTGGTGACCCGAATCGCCCAGCTGGCGATGGTGGTCTGGCTCGACCACTCCACGCCGCACGCGGGTGGGCTGCGCGGCCGGCTGCTGGTGTGGGACGCCGGCTGGTTCCTCAAGGTCGCGACCACCGGTTACCCGCACGGCTACACCGAGGACATGGCGGGCCAGCTGCAGGGCAACGAGCTGGCGTTCTTCCCGGGCTACCCCATGCTGATCAAGCTGTTCGCGTTCGTCGGGTTCGACCCGCGGACCGCGGCGATCGGCGTGAGCTGGGTGGCCTCGGCCGGTGCCGCGATCGGGCTCTACCTGCTCGGCACGAGCCTCTACAACCGCCGTACGGGCTATGCCCTGGCCGCGCTCTGCATGACCGCCCCGGTGTCGATCGTCTTCTCGATGGCGTACTCGGAAGGGGTTTTCCTGGCCTTCGTGGCCGGGATGCTGGTCGCCGCCCACCGCCGGGTGTGGTGGGCGGCCGGCCTGCTCGGGCTGGCCGCCGCGCTGACCCGCCCGACCGGTGCCGCGGCCGCGCTCGCCCTGGCCGTGGCCGCGCTGATGGAGGTCGCCCGCATCCGCCGGGAGCGCGACGCGAGCATCTGGCCGCCGATCGCGGCCGCCGCCGTCGCGCTGGCCGGCGTGCCCTCGTTCCTGATCTGGGTCGGCAACCGGGTCGGGGATCCGACCGCCTGGTTCCGCATTCAGGCCGCCGGCTGGGGCACCTCGTTCGACTACGGCACCAGCACGGTCAACTTCCTGAACACGACGCTGACCCTGGGCGACGGCTGGGTCCCGATCAGCGTCGCCCTGATCCTGATCGTGGCCGCGGTGGCGGCGGTGATCGCGCTGATCGGGAAGCCCTGGCTGCCGCTCGCGGTTTACGGGGTCGTCGCCATGGGGCTGGTCTACGGCCAGGCCGGTTTCTACCATTCGAAGCCGCGCCTGCTCGTGCCCGTACTGTTGACGCTGCTGCCGGCCGCGATCGCCGCCGGTCGCGCCCGCCCGCGGGTCGCGGTGCTGTCGATCGCCGCCTGGGCGGTGTTCGGCCTCTGGTACGGCGCCTACCTGGTCGCTGTCTGGCCCTACACGATCTGAACAGGAGTAGCAGTGCCTGAATTGCCCGAGGTCGAGACCGTACGGCAGGGCCTGTCCAAGTGGGTGGCCGGCCGCACGATCAAGGCCGTCGAGGTGCACCACCCCCGGTCGATCCGCCGGCACCTGCCCGGCGACGCCCACTTCATCGCGATGCTGACCGGGCGCACCATTCTGGACGCGTCCCGGCGCGGCAAGTACCTCTGGCTCCCGCTCGACTCCGGCGACGCGATCATCGGTCACCTCGGCATGAGCGGCCAGCTGCTGATGCAGCCGGCCGGCGCCGAGGACGAGAAGCACCTGCGGGTCCGCTTCACGTTCACCGACGGCGGGCCCGAGCTGCGCTTCGTCGACCAGCGCACGTTCGGCGGCCTGTCGGTCAGCGAGGACGGCGCCGAGCTGCCGCACGAGATCTCGCACATCGCCCGCGACCCGATGGACGAACTCTTCGACGACGAGCAGTTCATCGACCGCTGGCGGGCCAAGCACACCGAGGCCAAGCGGGCCCTGCTCGACCAGACGCTGATCTCCGGCGTCGGCAACATCTATGCCGACGAGGCCCTCTGGCGGGCGCGGCTGCACGGCGCGCGCCCGACCGACCAGATGATCAGGCCGGCCGTACGCCGCCTGCTCGGTCACGTCCGCGACGTGCTGGGCGAGGCCATCGTGGCCGGTGGCACCAGCTTCGACGAGCTGTACGTCAACGTGAACGGCGAGAGCGGCTACTTCGAGCGCTCGCTCAACGCGTACGGCCGGGAGGGTGAGCCGTGCCGTCGCTGCGGCACGATCATGCGCCGGGAGCAGTTCATGAACCGCTCCTCGTTCAGCTGTCCCCGCTGCCAGCCCCGCCCGCGTGTGCGGCACTGAGATGCGGGCTGGCGTCGGTGGCCAGCCCGAACCCGGCGCCCCGGCGTCCCATCAGCCGGCGGGCGGCGGTCAGTAACGCGGTCGGCACGCCGTGCACGATGTGCCCGTCGCCCGCTCGCACCCCGTCCCCGGCCCAGCTCTGATAGGCCGACCACGGCCCCTCGAAGGTGCAGATCCGCATCCCGAGGTCGCGATAGAGCGGATGGGTGGGCACGCCCGGGTTGAGTACGACCCGGTGCAGGCCTCGCCGGGCGGCGAGCCGGATGGTGAGGGCGACCGGCCCGACCCCGCCCGAGCCGGCCGGCGCCCGGTCGAGGAACAGGCCTTCGGCGCCGTCCTCGCGCCAGGCCTCGACGTCGGCCAGCACGTCGGCCAGCGAGCGGCTGCCCCAGTCGAGGTCGACGCGGCCCAGCGACTGGTGCAGGCTGCGGCGCTCGCCGGGTGTCTCCCGCACGATCCAGGTCTCGGCGTCCAGCTCCAGCTCGGGGGACGGGTGGGCGTACGGGGGGAACAGTGTCTTCACGATGTTCTCCTCTTCAGCGTTGAGGACGGATGGCGGTGAGCTCGGCGGCGCGTTCAGCGTTGGCGGTGGGTGGCGGTGAGCGCGATGACGACGAGGCCGACGGCGTGGGTCGCGGCGAGCACGGTGACCGCGTCGGGCAGGGCGCCGGCCGACGGCACCGGCAGCAGCGGCAGGGCGGCCACGGCGAGCGGCGGCGTGGCGGCCACGGCCGCGGCCACCCCGCTCCGGGTGCGCGCGGCCAGCAGGAACGTGATCGCGAAGACGCCGCCGAGCAGGGTTCCGCCGGCCAGTTCCAGCACCCCGGCCCGGGTGCCCTGCAGCTCGGCCAGCTCGATCGGCATCCGGTAGGCGGCGACCGCCAGCGCGCAGCCCACCGCCAGCGGCGGCAGCAGCCCGGCCAGCGTGATCAGCGTGACCCCGCGGACCCGCTTGCCGTAGTCGGCGCCGCTCTCGGTCGCGTCCAGCGCCGCCTCGACCTGGTCGCTGTGCCAGCCGATCAACGCCTCCAGGATCGGCACCGCGAGCAGCAGCGGCAGCCAGAACGGCATGGTCGACCCGGACGGACCGGCCCGCCAGAGCAGCCCCACGCAGATCGCCTGGGACGCGCCGATGATCAGATAACCGCCGCCTCGCCGGATCTCGGCGCCGGTCGGCCGGGCCGGCCGACCCGGCTTGCCGGGCAGGAACAGCGGGCGGAAGGCCCGGATCGCGGCGACCACGATCGCGGCCGGCAGCAGGGTGTCGATCGGCACCGGGATCGGCAGGGCGAACCCGGCCGTCCCGGCCAGGGCGATGCCGGCCAGCAGCCAGCAGGGCAGGCTCCACCGTACGATCGCCGCCGCGGCCCGGGTGACCACCGCGGCCGTGACGGTGGCCAGCGAGGTCAGTCCGCCGAGCCCGATCACCAGCGCGAGCACCCGGTGCGGGCCGAGCAGGGCCGTGGGGGCGACCCAGACGAGCGCCGACCAGAGACCGGCCACCGCCGCGAACCCGCCGCCGATCAGCCGGGCCGCCGCGGCCGGGCCGCCTCGCCGGGCGACCGCGACACCGGCGCTGGTCAGGGCCTGCGCCGCGGTCCAGCCGAGCAGCAGCGTGAGTAGCGGGACCGGCCAGGCGACCTGGCTCAGCGGCCCGGCGCCGGCCACGGCGACGCTGAGTGGCCCGAGGTAGAGGCCGCAGCGCAGGAGGGCGGCGCCGAGGTAGTAGCGGCGTACCGGGGCCCGGCGGCTGCCCCGGACGGGCGCGGCGTGCCGGAACCGGAGGGTGGTCGGGTCCTCCAGGCGGTCGGTCTCGGACGGCGCGGCCGGCGGGTGCGCGGCCGGCGGGACCGGCTCGGGCGGGGCGACCGGAATCGGCGGGTCGGAGAGCGAGTGCCGGGGCTCGGCGGCCGGGCGGCGCCGCGACCGGATCGCGGTGTTCGGCCGGCGTGGCCGCGACGGCGTGATCGTCATGCGGGGTCTCCTTCGACGGGGCCGCCGGCCATGGCCGGCGTGGTCGCCTCTTCGGCCCGGGCCAGCCAGCGCATGGTCGTCGGCGGTACGGCTCGGGGGGCGGGCACGGCGAGCGCCAGCTCGAAGACCGGCGGCAGCGGCGGCGAGGCCAGGTCGGCATAGAGCGCGCCGTAGACGCGTACCACCCGGTCGTTGGTGAAGTGGGTGAGCGCGCGCCGCCGGGCCGCGTCGCCGAGCGCGCGGCGCCGGTTCGCAGACCGCAGCAGGTCGACGATCGCGATCGCGAGCTCGGCCGGGTCGCCCGGCTGCACGAGTACCCCGGCGTCGCCGAGCGTCTCGGCGGCCGGCCCCACGTCGACCCCGACGATCGCCCGGCCCGACATCATGGCCTCGATCAGCCGGTACGGCGGATCACCCGGCCCGGGCACGTGCGCGACGACGTGCCCGAGGGTGTAGCGGTCGCGCGGGTCGGCCGGCAGCGGGTGCAGCCGGACCGCCCGGCCCAGTCCGGTGCGCTCGATCTGTTCGGCGCAGTGGTCCTCGTGCGCCGCCGTCACCCCGACCAGGTGCAGCACCGTCCCCGGGAGCGCGGACGCGACCTGCTCGAAGGCGGCCAGCAGCGGGGTGAGGCCGCTGTCCGGGCCGCCGCTGCCGGCCCAGACCACCGCCGGCTCGGTCTCCGGCTCGGCGGCGCCCGGATATTCCGACGGGTCCACCCCGGCCGGCACCTGGACCAGCCGGTCGGCCTGGGCGCCGTGCTCGAGGGCCCAGCCGTGGTGGTAGGCGCTCAGGGGGGCGATCAGGCCCGCTTCGGCGTACCCGGTGCGGGCGACCGCGGCCCGGAACCGGCGCAGCACGGTACGCACCGCCGGGGAGAGCCGTTCCTCGGCCGGCCTCTGCCGGGCGACCGGTGCCCGAGCCTCGGTGAGCAGCAGCGGCGTGCCCGAGCGCCAGCGTCCGCCGAGCGCGCTGAGCAGCGGCGTCGTCCCGCCCACGCAGTGCACCAGGTCGCTCTCCGGCACCTCCACGGCGAGGGCGCCGAGCGCGTGCTTGAGCAGCGTCGCCGCCGTACGCGCATCCCGCGTGCTCAGCCGGGGGAGCGGCAGCTGATCCGCCCCGACGACCGCCTTGCCGGTCCGCCACGCCTGCTGCAGCGCGTCGGCGAGGGGCAGCCCGGCGACGACCGCCGGTCGCTCGACGGCCGGCTCGGCGATCTGCCGCAGCCCCTGGGCGAACAATTGATCGGAGTGTTCAGCTTCACCGAGCATGCCCCGGCAGAGCAGCCCGGCGGCGCGCTGGACGGCGTCGGCGTCGGTACCGCGCCGGCGTTCGGCGCGGCGCACTTCCCGGCCGATGGCGACGGCCCGGGTGGAGCCGACGTTGAGCGGCAGCGGGTACGCGGGTGCGGACGGCGGTTCGCGGTCCGTGACGGTGAGCAGTTCGAAGCGGAACCGGCGCAGCCCCTCGACGAGGGTCCGGCACCATCCGCTGAGCGCATCTCGCCGGTACGGGTACCCGCCGCCGGTGAGCAGGCAGATGCGCTCTCGCGACGGGGTCGATTTCACGAAGGCTGCAACGACGCAGCGCGGCCACACCGGCGGAACGTGTCGCCTAAACGACAGAATTTGGCGGTCTTTGCCCGATTTGTCGTCCGGAATGTCCGAAAGATTTGGTTTCTCATTCTCCGGAGCGGGCCGACGCGCCCCGGGAGTGGGGTCGGCGGGCGGGAGGCGGCGCCGGCGCCGGTGCCGGGGCGCGGGAGCAGACGGTCGTCGCGGGCACCGAGGGGGTTGCGGTGCGGGCGATCCGCGCGGATCCGTCCGGGCGCTGCCTCCCCGCCCGCCGAGGGCCGAGGAGATTGACGGAGGTCACCGTAAGCGGCCGGTGGGCGAAGGGGCAAACCTCCTAAGGCAGAAATAAGCCCTGGTAAAAACCCGCTTGCGTGGCATGATTCACTTGCTTCCCGGCCAGGACGGCGGTGCCCACGGCTTGACGGAGCGTGGATATCGGCGGACTATGGAGCTGTCGCCAGTCGCGCCCACTCATGCCCGGTTACAGCTTGGTGTGAGTGATCTGCACCTTTAAGAACCATATGAGGGTGCATGATTCTGTGCTCATGCGTGCCCGTGAGCCCAGATGTTCGGGTGCATGCTCGGCGCGCGTCAGACGGCTTTCCGGCGTTGACGCACAGACAAAAAGACGCGGCACCACAAAGAAGCATTGCTTCCAAGGAGTCACCATGGCGAAGGCCCTCTACGGCCACGTAGGTGCGGCGCCCGACCGGCGCCTGCTCGACGAGGTCACCCGACTGCGGTCCAGGGTGTCGGCTCTGGAGTTCGAGATCACCCGCCTGCGGGCGGAGAATGATCGTCTGGCGGCCGCTGCGGCCGAGGCGGACGACATTCTGCGGCTGACCGAACCGGCGCTGACCTGATCTGGTCGGGAACCACCTCCGATCGCCGAGACCCGGCGATCCTGTCCCTCCCCTCGTAACGCAGCAACACCGCGAAACCGCGCGCCTCCACACCGTGGCGGCGCGCATCTTTTTGTCCGGTTTTTCCGTGGCGGCATGCCACATGAGCGCGGCGTTTACGGCAGGTGACCAGGGCTGCGGGTAGCCTGCACCGAAGTACGCGTACCACCGACCCCCGGAGATCCGTGCACCTCAAGAGCCTGACGGTGAAAGGCTTCAAGTCTTTCGCCTCCGCTACGACGCTGCGGCTGGAGCCGGGCATCACCTGTGTGGTGGGCCCCAACGGCTCCGGCAAGTCCAACGTCGTCGACGCCATCGCCTGGGTCCTCGGCGAGCAGGGCGCCAAGGCGCTGCGCGGCGGCAAGATGGAGGACGTCATCTTCGCCGGCACGGCCGGCCGGGCGCCGCTGGGCCGCGCCGAGGTGACTCTCACGATCGACAACAACGACGGCGCGCTGCCGATCGAGTACACCGAGGTGTCGATCACCCGCCGCATGTTCCGCGACGGCGCGAGCGAATACGAGATCAACGGCAACGCCTGCCGCCTGCTCGACATCCAGGAGCTGCTGAGCGACTCCGGCATCGGCCGCGAGATGCACATCATCGTCGGCCAGGGCCGGCTCGACGCGATGCTGCACGCCAAGCCGGAGGACCGCCGCGCCTTCGTGGAGGAGGCGGCCGGTGTCCTCAAGCACCGCAAGCGCAAGGAAAAGGCGGTCCGCAAGCTCGACGCGATGCAGGTCAACCTCAACCGGCTGAACGACCTGACCGCCGAGCTCCGCCGCCAGCTCAAGCCGCTCGGCAAGCAGGCCGAGGTGGCCCGGCGCGCGGCCGGCATCCAGGCCGACCTGCGCGACGCCCGGCTCCGGCTGCTCGCCGACGACCTGCACACGCTGCGCACCACACTCGACAAGGAGATCGCCGACGAGTCGGCGATGCGCGACCGCCGCGAGCAGATCGAGGCCGAAAACCGCGAGATCCAGCGCTGGCTGGCCGACCTCGAGGCGGCCCACGCGGAGGACGCGCCGCTGCTCCAGGCGGCCCAGGACACCTGGTACAAGCTGGCCGCGCTGCAGGAACGCTTCCGGTCGACCGAGCAGCTGGCCACCGAGCGGCTGCGCCACCTGTCCGCCCCCGGCGACGAGGAGCGTTCGGGCCGCGACCCCGACCAACTGGTCGCCGAATCGGAACGGGTGCGCGAGCAGGAAGAGGAACTCCGCGAGGCGCTGACCGAGGACCAGATGCGCCTGGCCGAGGCCGTCGAGAGCCGCCAGGAACTGGAACGCCAGCTTGCGGCTGCGGAGGGCGCCCTGCGTACGGCCGCGAAAGCGATCGCCGACCGGCGTGAGGGCCTCGCCAAGCTGACCGGCAACGTCAACGCGGCCCGGGCGCGCACCGAAGGTGCCGCCGAGGAGATCGAGCGGCTGGCCGCCGCGCACACCGACGCGATGATGCGGGCCGAGGCCGCACAGGCCGAGGTCGACGCGGTGTCCGCCGAGTCGACCGAGGCCGACCGCGACAATGTGGAGCTCGACGCGCGGCACGCCGAGGCGCAGGCCGAGCACGACAAGGCCGCCGCGGTGGTGCGCGAGCTGTCGGACGCCGAGCGGGCGGCCGAGAAGGACGCGGCGAGCTGGAAGGCGCGCGAGGAAGCCCTCGCGATGGGCCTGCGCCGCAAGGACGGCGCCGGCGCGCTGCTGGCCCGGGCCGGTCAGGTGCCGGGCCTGCTCGGCAGCCTCGCCTCGATGCTGACCGTCCAGGCCGGTCATGAGGCCGCGCTGGCGGCCGCGCTGGGCACGCTGGCCGACGCCGTCACCCTCGCCGGGGTCGACGAGGCGATCGAGGCGATGCGCACGCTCAAGATCGCCGACGCCGGGCGGGCCGACCTGGTGGTGGCCGGCTCGGCGGCGCCGGGCATGCAGGGGCCGCTGGACGCACTGCGCCCGGCCCTGCCCGAGGGCGCCGTCTGGGCGCCCGACGTGGTCTCCTGCCCCGACAACATCCGTCCGGCGCTCAACCGGGCGCTGCGCGACGTGGTGCTGGTGCCCGACCTCGCGGCGGCGGCCCGGCTGGTCGCGCACAACGGCGAGCTGCGCGCGGTCACACCGGACGGTGACGTGCTCGGCGCCTACGCGGCGGCCGGTGGTTCGGGCAAGGCCACCAGCTACATCGAGGTGCAGGCGGCGGTCGACGAGGCCAAGGCCAAGCGGGCCGCGGCCGAACAGTCGATCGGCGAGCTCAAGGCCCGGCTGGCCGAGGCGCGGGCCGAAGTGGGCGTACGGAAAGAGGCGGTGAACGTCGCCGCCCAGGCCAAGCGGGCCGCCGAGGGCGAGCGCAACGCGGCCGCCCGCCGGCTCGCCGAGCTCGGCGCGGCCGCCCGGTCGGCCAAGGCCGAGACCGAGCGTCTCGGCGCGGCCCGGCAGAAGGCCGAGTCGGCCCGCGAGACCGACCTGATGCGGGTGGCCGAGCTCGAGGAACGGCTGCAGCTGGCCGAGGACACCCCGCTCGACGAGGAACCCTCCACCGAGGAGCGCGACACGCTCGCCGCCCTCGTGCCGCAGGCCCGGCAGAACGAGATGGAGGTCCGGCTCGCCGTGCGGACGGCCGAGGAGCGCGTCGCCTCGATCGCCGGGCGCGCCGACTCGCTGCTCCGGCAGGCCAACGCCGAGCGTCAGGCCCGGGAACGGGCCGCCGCCCGCCGGGCCGCCCGCGCCCGGGGAGCCGAGATCGCCCGCGCGGTCGCGCTGGGTGCCCGCGGGGCGCTCGGCCGCGTCGCGGTCTCGCTGACCGCGGCGGTGGAGGCTCGCGACGAGCTGGCCCAGGCGCGTACGGCGCGGGAAGCCGAGCTGCAGGAGGTCCGGGCGAACGCCAAGCGGCTGTCGTCGGAGTTCGAGCGCCTGACCAACGAGGTGCACCGCGACGAGGTGGCCCGGGCCGAGCAGCGCATGCGCATCGAGCAGCTGGAGGCCAAGGCGGCCGAGGACTTCTCGCTCGACGTCGACACGCTGATCGGCGAGTACGGGCCCGAGCAGCTGGTGCCGCCGAGCGCGGCCGAGACGGCCCAGGCCGAGAAGGACGGCAAGCCGGTCCCCGACCCGGCGCCGTTCCACCGGCCGACCCAGGAAAAGCGGGCCAACCGGGCCGAGCGCGACCTGCAGCTGCTGGGCAAGGTCAACCCGCTGGCCCTGGAGGAGTTCGCGGCGCTCGAGGAGCGCTTCAAGTTCCTCTCCGACCAGCTGGAAGACCTCAAGGCGACCCGGAAAGACCTGCTGACCGTGGTCAAGGACGTCGACGACCGCATCCTCGAGGTCTTCACGTCGGCCTTCGAGGACACGGCCCGCGAGTTCCAGGCCGTCTTCCAGGTGCTGTTCCCGGGCGGCGAGGGCCGGCTCGTGCTGACCGACCCGGAAGACATGCTGACCACCGGCGTCGAGGTCGAGGCCCGGCCGCCGGGCAAGAAGATCAAGCGGCTGTCGCTGCTCTCCGGCGGCGAGCGCTCGCTGACCGCGGTGGCCATGCTCTGCGCGATCTTCCGGGCCCGCCCCTCGCCCTTCTACATCATGGACGAGGTCGAGGCGGCCCTCGACGACGTCAACCTGGGCCGGTTGATTACCCTCTTCGAACAGTTGCGGGAGAAGAGCCAGCTGCTCATCATCACGCACCAGAAGCGCACGATGGAGGTCGCCGACGCCCTCTACGGCGTGACCATGCGCTCCGGCGTCACCCAGGTGATCAGCCAGCGCCTCAAGACCTCGGAGGACTGATCTGTGGCGCAGCGCGACCCGGCCCGGGCCCTGCTGATCGACTTCGACGGGGTGCTGCGCCGGTGGGACCCCGCGCCCATGATCGCGGTCGAGCTGAAGTACGGCCTCAAGCCGGCCGCGTTCCTCGAGACCGCGATGGAGTGGGACATCTACCGCCCGGCCATGGCCGGCGAGATCACCCACGCGGATTGGATGCGGATGGTGGCGTCGCGGCTCCCGCTCGAGCCCGCTGACGCGGCCTCGGCGGTCGCCGAGTGGCAGGCTTACCGCGGCGAGGTCGATCCGGAGGCGCTTGCTTTCGTACGCGAGGTGCGAGCCGCCGGGCGCAAGGTCGGGCTGGCCACCAACGCCACCGACCTGCTCAGCGCCGACCTGGAACGGCTGGAGCTGACCGGCGAGATCGACGTCGTGATCAACTCCTGGGACCTGAAGATCCACAAGCCGGCCCCGGAATACTTCGCCCGCGCCGCCGAACTGATCGGCGAGCAGCCCAAGCACATCCTGTTCGTCGACGACGACGACCGCGCGGTGCGGGGCGCCCGGGCAGCCGGCATGTCGGCGTACCGCTGGACCGGGCCGCAGCACCTGCCGTATCTGCGCAAGGCTCTTGAATTGCCCTGATGCCACACCCGGGTGCCTGCCTTACGTCTACATAGGCATGATGCGAACAGCCTCGGCGCTGCTGGCCGCGATTCTCTTCACGCCCGGCGCCTCCGGCATCGGCGACTCCTACTATCCGCTCGACGGCAACGGCGGCTACGACGTCCGGCACTACGGGCTCGACCTCGGCTATCAACCGGCCACCGGTGACCTGCGCGGCGTCGCGACGATCGCGGCGCGGGCGACCCAGAACCTCTCCTCGTACGACCTCGATCTCGACGGGCTCACCGTGCGATCGGTGATCGTCGACGGGCGGCCCGCCGGGTGGAGGCGCGACGGCAACGAGCTGGTGATCACGCCGGCGGCCGGCCTGCGCTCCGGAGGCGCGTTCACGACCGTGGTGACTTACGACGGGCGGCCGCAGGCGATCGATGATCCGTACATCGGGACGTCCGGCTTCCTGCGTACGGCCGATGGGGTCACCGTCGCGGGCGAGCCGCACGCGGCCGCGACCTGGTTCCCGGTCAACGATCATCCGAGCGACAAGGCCGCGTACACGTTCGAGGTGACCGTCCCGGACGGTCTTTCGGTCGTCGCCAACGGCTCTCTGGCCGGCCGGGCGGCCCACGCGGACAAGACCACGACGTGGACTTGGAACGCGACCGATCCGATGGCGTCCTACCTGGCGACGATCTCGGTCGGCAGGTACAGCGTCAAGGCCTACCGCGAGGACGGCGTCCAGATCACCGACGCGGTCGCCAAGTCGTTGGAGGGGCCGGCGGTCGCCGCGCCCGCCACCGGACAGCGGCTGGCCTGGTCGGGGGCGGAGATCCCGGCCTACAAGCGGCTGACCCACACGATCGCGGTGCCGGCCGGCGGCGCCACCCTCGGCTTCGACGTGGACGCCGAGGCGGCCGACACCGGCTATTTCATGGTCGAGGCGCACACCGTCGGCCAGGACGACTGGACCACGCTGCCCGACTCCACCGGATACACCGGCGACTGGGCGGGCAACATGTGCCTCGCGTTCGACACCCACCCGTTCCTCGCCCATTACCTGACCAGGAACGCGGACGGCACCTGCGCGCCGAACGGGACGACGGGCAGCTGGAACGCCGAGTCGTCGGCCAACTACGGCGGGGAGTGGCTGAACTGGCAGGTCGACCTCGGGGCGTACGCCGGCCGGACGGTGGAGATCGCGCTGACCTACGTGACCGCGAAGCCGACCGGGTTTGACGGGCACACCCAGCGCACCGGCATCTACCTGGACGACGTCCAGGTCTCGACCGGGTCGGGCAGCACCTCGTTCGAGACCGGCGACGACCCGTGGAGCACCCCCGCCGCGCCGGCCGGCAGCCCGGCCAACCCGACGACATGGCGCTCGGTCACCGTCGATCAGCTGCCGATGCGGGCCGAGGGGCAGATCGCGCACAACGCGCTCGACCGGGAGCCCGAGATCCTGCGGTTCCTGGCCCAGAACTTCGGGCCCTACCCGTTCGGCACCTCGGGCGGCATCTTCAGCGACGCCGACTTCGGCTTCGCGCTGGAGACCCAGACCCGGCCCACCTACAGCTCGACGTTCCTCTACGACCAGGACAACACCACCAGCACGGTCGTGCACGAGCTGGCCCATCAGTGGTTCGGCGACAGCGTGTCGATCGAGCAGTGGAAGGACATCTGGCTCAACGAGGGGTTCGCCACCTACGCCCAGTGGCTGTGGAACGAGCACGAGGGCGTGCAGACGGCGCAGCAGTTCTTCGACTTCGCGTACGACGAGCTGCCCGCCGACGATCCGACCTGGAGCGGCGCGCTGGACGACCAGGGCGTGAACGGCATGGACAACACGTACGGCCGTGGCGCCCTGGCCCTGCAGGCGCTGCGCATGACGGTCGGCGACAGCACCTTCTTCAAGATTCTGAAGGCGTGGACGGTCCAGAAGGCGGGTGGCAACGGCACCAGCCACGACTTCGCCGTCCTGGCGAGCCGGGTGGCCAAGCGTGACCTGAGCGGGTTCTTCACCGCGTGGGTCTTCAGCCCGGGTAAGCCGCCGCGTCCGGCCGGCCCGTCGGCCGTGGCCGGTGCTCACGGGCGGGCTCCGGCGCCGGGATTCGGTCCCCGGCGCCCGCGCTACTGAGCTCACGGGCCCGGCCGGCTTCGGGCCGGCCGGGCCTGCTCAGCCGAGGTCCGGGGGACGCCAGTCGGCGAACCGGACCATCGTGCTCAGGGCGAGCCGGGGCGGGATGAGGCGCATGGCCGCGTTGCGGGCGGCCACGGCGACCGGGCTGGACAGTTCCTGCCCGAAGCGGCCCGCCGCGCGCGAGGCCTTGGCGACGCGCTGACTGCGAGGTCGGCGGGCGCGGTCATAGAGCGCGAGACCGTCCGGCCGGGCGGCGACGGCGGCGAGCACGACGGCATCCTCGAGGGCCTGGTTGGCACCCTGTCCGAGGTTGGGGACCATCGCGTGGGCGGCGTCGCCGAGCAGCGCGACGCGGCCCTTCACGTACGTCGTCAGCGGCGTGTCCAGGCAGGCCAGGTCGTCGCGGAGGACGTCCGCGGTGGCGTCGATCAGCGCGGCGATCGGGTCGTGCCAGGGGCCGAAACGGGCCCGCACCCGGGCCTTCTCGTCGCCGCGCGGTTCGCCTGGCGGGGCATTGAGGGCGGCGAACCAGTAGACGCGGCGGTCGGCGAGCGGCACGATGCCGAACTCGGCACCGCGGTCCCAGCTGATGCCGACGGTGAGATCGTGTGGCCAGACCGGGGTGATGCCGCGCCACGCGGTCACCCCGACGAACACCGGGGCGGCCGCCTCGGGCCAGAGCGCCTCGCGTACGGCGCTGCGGATGCCGTCGGCCCCGACCACCAGGTCGGCGCCGACTCCCGCCTCGCGGTTCGTGCCGTGTTCCCGGTAGGTGACCTCGCCCTCCGCGGTGACCCTCACGACCTGGGCGCCGGTGACGACGGTGCCCGGCGGAAGGGCGTCGAGCAGGATCGCGTGGAGGTCGGCGCGGTGGATGCCGATCGCCGGTGTGCCGAGTGCGTGTTCCAGCTCGCCGGCGCTGATCCGGGCCAGCCAGCGGCCGTCCGAGCGCCGGGTGCCTCCGGTCACGTCGTCGTGGCCGTCCGCCCGCACCTGCTCTCCGATCCCGAGAGCATCGAGGCAGCGCAGGCCGTTGGCCTGGAGCACGAGGCCGGCTCCGACCGCGCGGAGGGCTGGGGCGCGCTCCAGAACGGTCACCTCCCACCCGGTGCGGCGCAGGCCGATGGCGGCCGCCAGCCCGCCGATGCCGCCGCCGACGATCACTGCCGTTCGCGTCATGACGCCGCCCTTCTACAGGTGTAGAACGCCATACTACAGCTGTAGAAGGAGGTGGTGACCGCACGATGCCGACCGATCGGTTCGCGGTGCTGACCGACGCCGCCATCGACGTGCTGGCCGAGCTCGGCATGCGCGGCCTCACCCACCGGGCGGTCGACGCCCGGGCCGGCCTGCCGCAGGGCACCACGTCGGCCTATTTCCGCACCCGGAAGGCGCTGATCGAGGCGGTAGTGCGCCGGATCGCCGACCTCGACCGGGCCGACCTCGACGCCAACCAGCTGCCGGGCGAGGCCGAAGCGCCCGCGATCGTCCTCGACGACATCGACGCGGTGGCGGCCGGCATCGCGATCGTCCTAGACCGGTGGATGAGCACGGCCCGCAACCGCGCGCTGGCCCGCTATGCGTGCCTGCTCGAAGCGACCCACCATCCGGAGCTGCGCACGATCCTGGAACACGGCGACCCGTCCCGCGCGCAGGCCCGGGCCATGCTCGCCGCCGCCGGGGCACCGCATCCGGAGCGCGACGGCGAGCATCTCGTGGCCTGCATCGACGGCCTGCTGTTCACCCGGCTGGCCGGCGCGGGCTACCGGGACGCCCCGGCGCCGCCGGGCACGGCTGCGAACCGCGCCGACCTCGCCGCGGCCGTCGCGACTCTGCTGCGAGCCTTCGCCGCGCCGGCTTAATCGCCGGTGGCGCCGTCGATGCGCTCGCGGAGGAGGTCGGCGTGGCCGTTGTGGCGGGCGTACTCCTCGATCATGTGGAGGTAGACCCAGCGCAGGTTGCGGGTCATCCGATGCTGGAACTCCTGTTCGAGCGGCAGGGAGGCCACGGCGGCGTCGGCCAGTTTCAGCTCGGCCAGGAAGCGGTCGTAGTCGGTCTCGGCGTCGGCGTCGGCCAGGTTCTCGAAGTCGGCGTCCGGCTGCTGCTCGGTGAAGTAGACCGGCTCGGCGGTCTCGTGGGCGACCCGGTCGCGGAACCAGGAACGTTCGACCTCGGTCATGTGCCGGATCAGGCCGAGCAGGGTGAGGTTGGACGGCGGCACGCTCGCCGTCTTGAGCTGCTCGGCGGTCAGGCCGGCGCACTTGGTCAGCAGGGTCTGCCGGTGCCAGTCGAGCCAGCTCTGCAGCACGGCGCGTTCGGGGCCGGTCTTCAGTTCGTCCTCGCGGTGCGCCTGCGGCGCGGTCCAGGTAGTCATCGAGGGCCATCCTGCCGGTCGCCGCCGGCCGCCGCATCCGGATTCATGTCGACCGTGGCGACCTCGAACAGGTCGCCCTGCTTGGTGGTGCCCTCCACGCGTACGGTCGCGGCGCGCCCGGCCAGCCGGAGCGTGCTGACCGCGTTGCCGAAGTACGGGCCGGCCTCGCGCTTCCAGGTCCAGGCCGGTTTCGGCACGCCGGCCGACTTCGCCAGGCCCCGGACGCCCTTGGCGGCCGCCCGGGACCAGCTGAAACGCATCAGCGGGCGCATGAACGCGGGCACCTGGTTGTGCACCGGCGAGCAGGTCAGCTGGTAGACCGGCGTGGTCACCGGGGTGCCGAAGTCGACGCGGGCGACGTACGAGTGATGGACGTCTCCGGAGAGCACGCTGATCGAGGCCGGTGCCGCATAGGCCGGGCCGGCTCCCACCCGGTCGCCGGCACTGCCCTCGCCGAGCCGCCGGAACAGCTCACCCATCGCCTCGAACGACCGGCCGAACGCGGCCCAGTGTTCCAGGTCGAACGCCCGCCGCAGCTTCTCGGCCCGGGCCGCCACCCGCGGGCGGGGCGAGTCGGCGGTGCGCTCGTTCCACGCCTCGAGGTGGTGGATGGCCGGCGGCATCAGCCAGGGCAGCGACGAGCCGACGACCAGGTGGTCGTAGTCGCCGTGGGCCTGGTCGAGGAACCAGTTCCACTCGGTGGCCGGCAGCATCTCGCGGCGGCCCGGCGTGACCACGCGGTTGCAGCGGTTGTCGAGCATCACCAGCCGGGTGCGGCCCAGGTCGAGGGCGTAACTCCACTGGTAGCCGCGGCCGCCGTCGTCGACCGCTCGCCCGAAGTCGTGCAGCAGTTCGGTGGCGTCGCCGGCCGCCAGCACCTTCTGGTAGAGCGGGTCGGCGGCCAGTTGGTCCGGCCCGAGGTTGCCGAGGTGCTGGTAGACCCAGTAGGAGGCGAGGCCGGCCCCGATGCGCTCGGCCCACCATGGGGTGGTGGCCATGTCGGTGCGCCAGGACTCCGAGGTGTTCCAGTCGTCGATGATCTCGTGGTCGTCGAAGATCATCGCGCTGGGCACGGTCGAGAGCAGCCAGCGGATCTCCGGGTCGCGCCACGATTCCAGGTAGAGCTTGGTGTATTCGTCGAAGCTCACCACCTGGTCGTCCGGCCCGGGGTGGCCGTCGCGGCGGCGCCGGCGCAGGAACTTCCTGACCTTGGCCGAGGTCTCGTCGGCGTAGACCTGGTCGCCGAGCAGGACGATCAGGTCGGGGCGGCAGTCCGGGTCGTCGGGGGCGGCCATGAGGCGCCGCGCGTAGGCGTCGAGCGCGTCCGGGGGCAGGCTGCGGCCGGTCGCCGTCGGCGTCGCTTCGCGACACGACCCGAAGATCAGCCGCACGTTTCCCGCCCGGTGGTCGGTGGTGCGGATCACCGACGGCGGATAGGGAGATTCCGGGGGCGGCCAGACCGGCCGGTCTTCCAACAGCACCTCGTACGCGGTGGACGCGTTTTCCGGCAGGCCGTCGACGATCACGAGCGCGTAGTGATGCCCGTACGCCGAAAATGTCGGCGCGGAGCCGGAGGCGCCGCTCCCGGCCTCGACCCGCACCGTGGCCGGCGCCGTGGTCTCGACCCAGATGGTGGCCGTGGTGCCGGTCACGCGCCGCAGCACGGGACCGATGAGCAGGTGTGCGGTCACTGGTCGGCCATCGGGGGAGAGCCCTCCCTGCAGGAGCGTGACGGGGGTCTACATCCTGCGTCAGATGTGCCGGATGTCGCCACTGGAGCGGGCGACGCCACGGACGGGCGAGACATCTGTCAGGATTTCGGCTATGGAATACGTGGTCGCCGCAGTGATCCTCCTCGTCGTGCTGGTGGTCGGCGCCGTGGGCCTCGTGGTGCCCCGGATGCGACGCCGGCAGCTGCCGCCCCCGCCGGCGGCCGGCACGACCGTCATCGAGCGGCCGCCGTCCGAAGCGGCCCCGGTCCCGGTCGAGGAGCTTCCGCCGCTGGTCGAGACCCCGGTCGTCGAAGAGCCCCGGCCGCAGTTCGAGACTCCCGAGCCGACCGCCGGGCGTCTGGTGCGGCTGCGGGCCCGTCTGTCGCGGTCGCAGAGCACGCTCGGCCGCGGCCTGCTCAGCGTGCTGTCGCGCGACCACCTCACCGACGACGACTGGGAGGAGATCGAGGACAGCCTGATCACCGCCGACGTCGGGGTCGAGGCCACCCAGGTGATCGTCGAGCGGCTGCGCGAGCGGGTGCGGGTGCTCGGCACACGCAGCGTGACCGAGGTGCGCCAGCAGCTGGCCGAGGAGCTGACCGAGGCCCTCGAGCCCGGCCTGGACCGCTCGCTCAAGACCGCGCCGCACGACGGCCGGCCGGCGGTCGTGCTGGTCGTGGGCGTCAACGGGGCCGGCAAGACCACCACCTGCGGCAAGATCGGCCGGGTGCTGATCGCCGACGGGCGGACGGTGCTGTTCGGCGCCGCCGACACGTTCCGGGCCGCCGCGACCGAGCAGCTGGCCACCTGGGGCGAGCGGGTCGGCGCCGAGACCGTGCGCGGGCCCGAGGGCGGCGACCCGGCCAGCGTGGCGTTCGACGCGGTCAAGCGGGGCATCGACACCGGCATCGACACCGTGCTGATCGACACCGCGGGCCGCCTGCAGAACAAGGTCGGCCTGATGGACGAGCTGGGCAAGGTCAAGCGGGTGGTCGAGAAGCACGGCCCGGTCGACGAGACGCTGCTGATCCTGGACGCGACCACCGGACAGAACGGTCTGTCGCAGGCCCGGGTGTTCACCGAAGCGGTGGATGTGACCGGCGTCGTGCTGACCAAGCTCGACGGCACCGCGAAGGGCGGCATCGTCATCGCCGTGCAGCGTCAGCTGGGCATTCCCGTCAAGCTGGTGGGTCTGGGTGAGGGTCCGGACGACCTGGCGCCGTTCGAGCCGGCCGCGTTCGTCGAGGCGTTGCTTGGCAGCGACGCGTAATCTCGAACGAACCAGTTCTTCGGGCGACAACAGGGGAGGCCGTGGGTGACGCAGGAGCCGGTGCGGGAGATCCCGCTCCACGGCGGCAACGTCAGCACGGTTTCGCGGATCGGCGACACCGTCCGGCGCAACGCCGGCCCGTGGACGCCGGCCGTGCACGCGCTGCTCAACCATCTGCAGCGGGTCGGGTTCACCGGCTCGCCGAGCGCGCTGGGCATGGACGAGAAGGGCCGCGAGGTACTGACCTACCTCGACGGTGAGTGCGGCGAATACCCGCTCGCCCCGCACTGGGTGACCGAAGAAGCGCTGGTCACGGTCGCGACGATGCTTCGGATGTTCCACGACGCGCAATACGGCTTCGTGCCCCCGCCGGGTGCGGTCTGGCGCTCGTTCGGGCCGCCGCCGGCCGACTCGGAAGTGATCTGTCACCACGACGCCGCCCCGCACAACGTGGTCTGGCGGCCGGACGGCACGCTCGCCCTGATCGACTTCGACCTGGCCTCGCCCGGCGCGCGCATCTACGACGTGGCCTACGCGGCGTGGACCTGGGTGCCGCTGTTCAGCGACCGGGATTCGTACACGCTGGGCTGGAAGCGGCCCAACCGGCCGCGCCGGCTGCGGTTGTTCGCCGACGCATACGGATTGATCCCCCGCGACCGGCACCGCCTCGTGCGCACGATCCGTAAGCGGATCGTCGACCACGTCGAGGGCATCCGGCGCATGGCGGCGGCCGGCGACCCGGCTTTCGTCCGGATCGTGCACAAGGGCCACCTTCGCCGCCCTATGCGTGACCTGCGGCTTCTCGACTACGAGCGGCACACGCTGGAGTACGCCCTCCGCTGAGAGGCTGTGCGCTTTTCTTCACACGTACGAAACAAGCCGTCACGCGCCGGAAATCGCGCGTAGACCGTGCGTGAAACCTCCGACCGGAAGGCTTCCGCCACGAACCGGCCGACAGGCGACGCCGCCTCCTAGGTCGTGTGGTGAGGACACCTAACTTCTTAAGAGGAGGCAGCGTGGATATCGACACCGGCAATACCGCCTGGTTGCTTTTATCGTCTGCGCTCGTTTTGCTCATGACCCCGGGTCTGGCTCTGTTTTATGGTGGCCTCAACCGGTCCAAGGGCACCCTGAACATGATGATGATGAGCTTCAGCTGCATCGGGATCATCTCGATTCTCTGGGCTCTCTACGGCTTCTCGATTTCCTTCGGCACCAACGGCAGCTCCGGTGTCAACAAGGTCCTCGGCAGCTTCAGCCAGTACATGGGCACCGGCACCAGCTGGCAGACCGAGATCTGGGGCAAGACCGGCATTCCGACAATGGTCTTCATGGCCTTCCAGATGATGTTCGCGATCATCACGGTGGCCCTGATCAGCGGCTCGCTCTCGGACCGCTTCAAGTTCAGCGGCTGGATCCTCTTCGCGGTCGGCTGGTTCACCATCGTCTACGTCCCGGTCGCGCACTGGGTCTGGGGCGGCGGCTGGATCGGCGTCAACCTCGGCGCTCTCGACTTCGCCGGCGGTACCGCGGTGCACGTCAACGCCGGTTCGGCCGCTCTCGCGGTATGCATCGTGCTCGGCAAGCGGGTCGGCTGGCCACGGGAGAACATGCGGCCGCACAACGTGCCGTTCGTCGCTCTCGGTGCCGGTCTGCTGTGGTTCGGCTGGTTCGGCTTCAATGCCGGCTCCGAGCTGACCGTCGACTTCGTGACCTCGACCGCCTTCGTCAACACCCAGCTCGCCACCGCCGCCGCGCTCGTCGGCTGGTGCCTGGTCGAGTGGATCCGGGACAAGAAGCCGACCATGGTCGGCGCCTCCTCGGGTGCGGTGGCCGGCCTGGTCGCCATCACCCCGGCTTGTGGCTACATTCCGCCGATGGCCGCGGTCCTGCTCGGCATCGTCGCCGGCGTGCTCTGCGCCCTGGCGGTCGGCCTGAAGTACCGGTTCGGCTTCGACGACTCGCTCGACGTCGTCGGCGTGCACTTCGTCGGCGGCTGGATCGGCTCGCTGTGGATCGGCCTGTTCGCCAGCTCCGGCGTCAACTCGCTGGTCACCCACAAGTCGCTCTTCTACGGCGGCAGCCTCGACCAGCTCTGGCGGCAGTTCGTCGGCACGGGCGCCGTCACGATCTTCTCGTTCGGGGTCGCCTACATCCTGGCCCGGATCCTCAAGGCCGTGAAGCTGGCCCGCGTCGACACCGACGCCGAGGTCAGTGGCATCGACATCTCCGACCACGGTGAGACGCCGTACGACTTCACGCCCTCCGGTGGTGGTGGCGGTGGCGCCTTCGCCATGGCGGGCCTGGGCTCGTCGGCCCCCACTGAGGTGGACGCGGACGGCAAGGCCGACGCGAGCCAGAAGGTCGCCGGTTAATCTCCCTTATGACTTCTCCGATGGAGGGACTGAGCATGAAGCTGGTGACCGCGGTCATCAAGCCTTACCAGCTCGATGCGGTGAAGGAGGCCCTGCACGCGCTGGGGGTGACCGGACTGACCGTGAGCGAGGTGCAGGGCTACGGACGGCAGAAGGGACACACCGAGGTGTACCGGGGTGCCGAGTACACGGTCGAGTTCCTGCCGAAGATCAAGGTCGAGGTCGTCACCGACGAGATCGACGTCGAGAAGATCGTGGACGCCGTGGTGACGGCGGCGCGCACCGGCAAGATCGGCGACGGCAAGGTCTGGGTGACCTCGGTCGACGAGGTGGTCCGGGTCCGCACCGGCGAACGCGGCCTTGACGCGCTATGACCAGCCTTGACGCGCTGTGACCAGCCTCGACGCGCTCTGATCTGTCGATGACACCCACTCCAGTCGAGCCGCCGGCCGTCCCGGTCGGCGGCTCGGTCGAAAAGCTTCGCGAACACATCGGCGCCGCCCCCCCGGGCAAACCTGCGGCCGCGGGCCAGAGGTTGCTGGGCCGGCGCGTACCGGGCCACCCGCCCCGCCTCAGCCCGCTGGCGGGGGGGGGGGGCGGCCGGGGCGACTGCGCCCCCCAC
>NZ_JBFBAD010000056.1:0-68083 GCF_040682075.1 Actinoplanes sp. NPDC051411
TGCGGGAAATCTTCAACGCGATCCTCTACCTCAACCGCACCGGCATCGCCTGGCGCTACCTGCCCCACGACCTCCCGCCGTGGCAAACGGTCTACTGGTACTTCAAAACCTGGAAAGACGACGGTATCTTCACTGACCTCAATTACGCCCTGAACGGCTTGGTACGCACCAAAACCGGCCGCCAAGCCGAACCATCGGCATCCATCATGGACAGTCAGAGCGTCAAGACCTCCACCAGCGTTCCCATTGCTACGCAAGGCATCGACGCCGGCAAGCGCATCGTGGGCCGCAAACGCGGCATCATCACCGACACCCTCGGCCTGCTGCTCGCCGTCATCGTCACCGCGGCCTCGGTCAGCGACAACACCATCGGCCTTGCGCTGCTCGACCGGGCGACCGCCATCTACCCCACTCTCAGCAAGGCCTGGGTCGACGCGGGATTCCGCAAAAAAGTCGTTGAGCACGGCGCCGCACTCGGCATCGACGTCGAAGTCGTCACCAAAGACCCGCAGGTCAAAGGCTTCTCCGTCATCAAACGACGCTGGGTCGTCGAACGCACCATCGGCTGGCTCATGCAACACCGCCGGCTCGCCCGCGACTACGAAACCCTCCCGGAAACCTCCGCCACCATGATCCGCATCGCGATGATCGACAACCTCACCCGACGAGCCACCGACGAAACCACCCCAACTGGCGAGACACCTAAACCGCCATAACGTACAAAGTACGTGAATCAGACGCCCTCTCTCAGGCCGGCTTCGACACGATGCGGAAGACCGGGAAGCCGGGTGCCGCCGCCTCGATGTCGGCGGTGGGGGAGTCGGCCTTCAGCCCGTCGAAGAAGGCGCCCGTCTCCCACGCCCACTTGCGCAGGTAGAGGCGGATCAGCGGCTCCTTGTCGGCGTCCGGGATCTCGACCGGGGTGAAACGTTCGACCCGGCGGCCCAGGCGCAACTCGCCCTCGCCGGCGGCCCGCAGGTTGCGGACCCATTCCGTGTGGCCGCGGGGCGCGAGCAGGTATTGCGAACCCTCGTAGCTGAACATGTTGATGATCGTGGTGCGTGTCTGCCCGCTTTTGCGGCCGCGCACCGCCAGCACGCGGCTGCCGAGCAGGCTGATGCCGCGGGCGGTGAGCCACTTGGTGACGGCGTTGAAGATCTCGGCGGTGCGGTCCGGGGCGAGATAGCGCATGACGACTCCTAGTGATCCCAAGCGAGAGCAGTGCTCTCTGTCGGGTTCAGTGAACACCGACCGGCGTTCCGAGTCAAGAGCAGTGCTCTCTCTTTAGAACGGCTTGCCCCAGAGGTAGCCCTGGCCGTAGGTCGCGCCCAGCGACGCCAGCGTCTCCCGTTCGGCCTCGGTCTCGACGCCCTCGGCGATCAGGGCCGCCCCGATCTCGTGCGCGAAGCCGACCAACGAGCGGGCCAGCGCCCGCCGCACCGGGTCGCCCTGGATGCCCCGGACCAGCGAGATGTCGAGCTTGATGGTGTCGGGCCGCAGCTGCAGGATGTGGCTCAGGCTGGCGAACCCGGCGCCCGCGTCGTCGACCACGATGTTGATGCCGGCCCGGCGCAGCGGCTGCAGGTCGGCGTTGAGCTGCTGGTAGTCGGCGATCGGCGTGTGCTCGGTGATCTCCACCCCGAGGTTGCAGTCGGAGTGCTGCAGCAGCAGCTCCTGAGTGCGCGGGTCGGCGACCGCGGACGCCGACAGGTTGAGCCCGAGCCAGATGCCGGGCGGCAGGGTGTCGAGCTTGCCGAGCGCCGTCGACAGGGCGAGCAGCTCGAGTTCGAGGCCGAGACCGCACGCCTCGGCGGCCGCGAACGCGCGGTCGGGCGTCGCGAACACCGCCGGGTCGAACCGGGCCAGCGCCTCGTAGGCCACGGTGACGCCGTCCTTGAGGCGTACGACCGGCTGCACCACCGACCGGACCGCGCCGGTGGCGAGGGTGTGCCGCACCGCGGTCTCGTTGCGGGTCGCTTCCTGGCGGGCCTGCGCGGCCGGGCTGCCCAGGTGCTCGGCGATCAGGTCGGCGACGAGCCCGAGCGGCCGCAGCGCACTCGCGTCGAGCGACAGGTCGGGCAGCAGGCCGGCGCAGCCCACCATGCCGTCGAGGTCGAGCAGCGGAACGCCGGCGAACCAGCCGAGCCCGAGATGGCGGGCATCGGGGACGACGGCCGGAAGCGCGGACTGCGGGGGAGGCTCGACGGGGCCCCCGGAGACGACGACCTGGTCGCCGAAGACGAGCCAGGCCACGTCGGCCCCGAGGTGTTTGCACGCCAGCGCCAGCAGCCGGTCGAGCTGGGGATCAGGCCCCGATCTCTGCACCATGAGCGCCTGGCCGGCCTCCGCAACCGCAATGGTCCCCATCTGCGCCTCCCCTGTTCCCCGTTTAGGTCAGGTCTTGGATCGACAGCCGGAGGCGTTTGTTGAGTGCCGAGGATACCCGGATTCCCGCCGGGCGCCGCCCGTTGTGCACGGGAAACCCGGGTGTTACCGTCCCGTCATTCGAATCAGTTCGACAAATCGGGGGTGCGGGCGGTGGTCACGATCGGCGACGTCGCCAAGCACGCCGGCGTCTCCCGCAGCACCGTTTCCTACGTGCTGAGCGGCAACCGCTCGATCTCGCCCGAGACCATCAAAAAGGTCGAGCTGAGCATCGAGGAGCTGAAGTTCACGCCGCACGCCGGCGCGCGATCGATCCGAACCCGCCGCACCGGCGTCATCGCGATGGCCCTTCCGCTGGTCTACGGCCCCCACAACCAGGTGCAGATGCCCTATGTCTGGGCGGCGATGGGCGCCGCCCAGAAGGCCGGCTACAAGCTGCTCATGCTGACCGACGACGACGGCGAGGCCGCCATCCGGCACGTCGTCACCAGCGCCATGGTCGACGGCGTCATGGTGATGGAGGTGCAGGAGCGTGACCCGCGCGTGGAGTTGCTGAGCGAGCTCAAGTGCCCGGCGGTGCTGGTCGGCACGCCGGCCGACGCGCGGAACCTGCCGGTCGTCGACTTCGACTTCACCGCCGCCGGCCGGCTCTGCGCCGAGCATCTCCTGAAGAACGGGCACACCAGCGTGGGCTATCTCGGTCACCCCCGGCGGGCGTTCCAGCTCCGTTCGGGGTACGCGATACACGCGCGCGACGCCGCGCTGAGCACTCTGCGCGCGGGCGGAGCCAAGGCGAGCTGGGCGTCGTGCGACGGCACCGCGGCCGGGGTCGCCAAGGCCCTCGCCAGGCTGGGCGACGACATCACCGGGCTCGTCGTCTACAACGAGCGCGCCCTCGGCCGCCCGCTGCCGGACCATCTCGAGGTGGTGGCGATCTGCCCGCCCGAGGAGCTGGAGCGGCGCGTGGTGCCGCTCACCGCCGTCCCGTTGCCGGCCGAGGATCTGGCCCGCACCGCCGTCGACCGCCTGGTCGATCTCATCACCGGCCGGCCCGGCCCGGCCGTCACCATCCTCCCGCCCCGCCTCGTCGAAGGCTGACCCCGACCTCACCCCACCCGTCCCCAGCACGCGCGCATCGTCGAATCAGTTCGACAACCGAGGAGCCCCGGATGAAACCCCTTCTTGCCCTGGCCGCCACGGCCTGCCTGCTCGCCGGAGTCGCCGCCTGCGGCAACGACAGCAAGGCGGACGACGCGGCCCCGACGACCCTGACCGAGATGGACTACTACGAGGCCGCCCCGCAGAACACCGAGCTGCCGAAGATCCTGGACGCGTGCGGGCGGCAGGCCGGCGTCACCGTCCAGCACCAGCAGGTGCCGCGCGACCAGTTCATGCCCAAGCTGCTCCAGCAGGCGGGCGCCCGCAAACTGCCCGATCTGGCACTCATCGACAACCCCGACCTGCAGCAGTTCGCCACCAGCGGCGCGCTGGTCGCGCTCGACGGCGCCGGCCTGAGCACCGAGGGCCTCTATCCGTCGATCGTGGACGCCGGCCGGTACCAGGGCAAGGTCTACGGCATCGCGCCCGGCGTCAACGGCCTGGCCCTCTACTACAACAAGGACCTGTTCGCCGCGGCCGGTGTGCAACCGCCGACGACCTGGCCCGAGCTGACCGCCGCGGCCGCGAAGCTCACCCACGGCAAGCAGTACGGCATCGCGTTCTCGGCCGTCGGCACCGAGGAGGGCAGCTTCCAGTTCGAGCCCTTCTTCTGGACCGCGGGCGCCGATCTGAAGCAGCTCGACTCGCCGCCGGCCGTGCGGGCGCTCAGCCTGGTCACCGGTTTCGTGAAGAGCGGGCAGGCCAGCAAGTCGGTCGTCAACTGGACCCAGGCCGACGTCAACGACCAGTTCGTCGCCGGCAACGCGGCCATGATGGTGAACGGCCCGTGGCAGCTTCCGGTGCTGACCGGGAAGAAGGCCCTGCACTTCGGCATCGTCCCGATCCCCGGCCCGACCGTGAACGACAAGCCGGTCACCCCGCTCGGCGGCGAGGTGTGGACGGTCGGGCACAGCAGCCCGGCCCGCGAGGCCAAGGCGGTCGAGGTGCTCAAGTGCCTGCTGAGCGGCGAGAAGAGCCTGCAGTGGTCGAAGGCGGCGGGCTACCTGTCGAGCAACGTCGAAACGGCGGCGCAGCAGGGCCGGGACGACCCGAACCTGGCCGCGTTCGTCGCCGAGCTGGGAACCGCGCGGGCGCGCACGGCCGAGCTGGGCACGGCGTACCCCAAGGTGAGTGCGGCGCTGTACACCGCGCTGCAATCGTCGCTGGCCGGCGGCACACCTCCGGGGGAGGCTCTGGCCAAGGCCCAGCAGGACGCTTCCTGACCATGACCTCGACGTTGTCCCGGCCCCGGGCGACGCGCCGACCGGCCCCGCCGCCCGCGCGGCGGCGGCGCCGGTCCGGTTGGGTCGCGCTGGGATTCACCGGCCCGCTCTGGCTGTACGTGGCGGCCTTCTACGTCTATCCGCTCGTCACCAACGTGCGGATGAGCTTCCTCGACTACTCGGTCTCGAGCTTCTACACCGGGCTGGCGCCGTTCGTCGGGCTCGACAACTACCGGTCGGTGTTCGCCGACTCGCACATGACCCGCACTGTGCTCAACACCGCCGGTTTCACCGCCGGGTCGCTGGCCTTCCAGTTCACCATCGGGCTAGCCCTGGCCGTGTTCTTCCACCGGCACTTCCCGCTCGCCGGGGTGCTCCGGGCGCTCCTGCTCGTGCCCTGGCTCCTCCCGCTGGTCGTCTCCGGCACGGCCTGGCGCTGGATTCTCGACACCGACAACGGCGTGCTCAACCAGACCCTGCTCGCGCTGCACCTCACCCACACCGCGACGCCGTGGCTGGCCAGCACCCGGATGGCCCTGATCGCGGTCACGCTGGTCAACATCTGGGTCGGCATCCCGTTCAACATGGTGATCCTCTACGGCGGGCTGCAGGCGATCCCGGAACAGCTCTACGAGGCCGCGTCGCTCGACGGGGCGACGCGATGGCAGCAGTTCCGCCGCATCACGTGGCCGATGCTGCGGCCGGTCACCGCGATCGTGCTGACGCTGGGGCTGATCTACACGATCAAGGTGTTCGACGTGATCATGGTGTTGACCCAGGGCGGCCCGGCCGGCTCGTCGCAGACCCTGACCACGTGGTCCTATCAACTGTCCTTCCACGACCTGACGTTCGGCCGGGGTGCCGCGGTCGGCAACCTGCTCATCGTCGTCGCGGTCGTCTTCGCGTTCGCCTATCTGCGCGGGCTGCGGAGGTCACGATGAGAGGCTGGATCCGCACGGGTGCCGGCCTGGTCGTCACGGCCGTCCTGTTGTTCTCGCTCTACTGGATGCTCAACGCCTCGGTGCTGCCCAGCGACGAGCTGATCAGCCGCACGCCCACGTGGCTACCGGTCCACGGCAGCCTGGCCGGCTATCGCCACGCACTGTCCACTCAGGGCGGTCACCTTCTGGTCAGCCTGCTCGTGTCGAGCGGGACCGTGGTGCTGACGCTGCTGATCGCGCTGCCCGCGGCGTACGGAATGGCGCAGCTGCACGCGCCGGGCCGGCGCGTGCTGATGTTCGCCCTTCTGGTCGCCCAGATGATCCCGGGCATCGTGATGGCCGACGCGTTCTTCCAGATGGCCGACAGGCTCGGCCTGATCGACAATCCCCTCGCTCTGATCCTGGCCGACTCGACGCTGTGCGTGCCGTTCGCGACGCTGACCCTGCAGGCGTTCCTCCGCGAGATCCCGGCCGAGCTGAGCGAGGCGGCGTGGGTCGACGGGGCTTCGCCGCTGCGCGTGCTCCGGTCGGTGATCCTGCCGCTGAGCCGCAATTCGCTCATCACCGCCGGGCTGTTCTCGTTTCTGTTCGCCTGGGCCGATTTCCTGTTCGGCGTGACGCTGACGACGAGCGACTCCCATGCCCCCGTGACGGTCGGCATCTACCGGTTCATCGGCGCCCATCTGAGCGACTGGAACAGCGTGATGGCCACCGGCGTGATCGCCGCCCTGCCCGCCGCCCTGCTGCTGGTCATCGCCCAGCGCTATGTCGCCGCCGGAATCACCGGCGGCGCCGTGAAGGACTGAGGTTCATTCCCTTGCCCAACCCTTTCCACCAGAACGACGACCAGCTGATCTGGCGCTCCGGGCACGAGGTGCTCGCCGTCGAGCCGTGGGGTGCCGGCAGCGTCCGCGTCCGCGCCGGCCGGCATTCGATCCAGGCCGGCCTTCCCGGCGCCCTGCTCGAATCGCCCGCGCCGGACCCCGGCGTCCAGATCAAGATCGGACCGGAGGGCGCGGTCCTGACGACCGGGTCACTGCGGATTTCCGTACGCGGGGACGGCCTGCTCACGGCCTCGCGCGCGGACACCGGGGCGGAACTGCTGAGCGAGGAGCCGGCCCACTTCTGGTGGCCGCCGGCCCGGCTGCTCGACGACGGCCGGCTGGAACAGCGGTTCGCCGCCTACCCCGGCGAGCGGCTGTACGGACTGGGTCAGCACGGGCACGGACGGTTCGACCAGAAGGGGATGGTGCTCGAACTCCAGCAGCGCAACGGCGAGGTGACGATCCCGTTCGTGGTGTCGTCGCGGGGCTACGGTCTGCTGTGGAACAACCCGGCGGTCGGGCGCGTCGAGCTCGCGGTCAACGGCACCCGCTGGGTCGCCGACCGGGCGCGGCAGATCGACTACTGGCTGACCGCCGCCGACACCCCCGCCGAGATCCTGCGGCGTTACGCCGCCGCGACCGGGTTCGCGCCGGCGCTGCCCGCGTGGGCGTCCGGCTTCTGGCAGAGCAAACTCCGCTACCGCGACCAGGAGGAACTGCTGGCGGTCGCGCGCGAGCATCACCGGCGCGGCCTGCCGCTGTCGGTCATCGTCGTGGACTACCTGCACTGGAAGGAGATCGGCGACTGGTCGTTCGACCCGGTCGCGTGGCCCGACCCGGCCGCGATGGTCGCCGAGCTGCGGGCGCTCGGCGTCGAGCCGGCCGTGTCGGTGTGGCCGTCGGTCAGCCCGGCCTCGCCGAACTTCGCGCCGATGTCGGCCGCGGGCCACCTGATCGGTACCGCGCAGGGCGTCGAGCTGCACGCCTCCTGGCCCGATTCCGACGGCGTTCCGGAGGGAGTCGCCTTCTACGACGCCACGTCGCCCGAGGCGCGTGACTACCTGGCCCGGCGGCTCCACGAGGGCTACGGGCGGCACGGGATCCGGTCCTTCTGGCTCGACGCGTGCGAGCCCGAGATGCGGCCGGGGCATCCGCGGAACCTCAGCTACTTCGCCGGGCCCGGAAGCGAGGTCGCGAACCTCTATCCGCGCGAGCACGCCCGGGGCGTCTTCGAGCACTCGGCGGGCGACGTCGCGAACCTGGTGCGGTCGGCGTGGGCCGGATCCCAGCGCTACGGCGTGGTTCTCTGGTCGGGCGACATCCCGGCCACTTTCCCCGCCCTGGCCGCCTCGGTGCGGTCCGGGCTGAACGTGGCGATGAGCGGCATTCCGTGGTGGACGACGGACATCGGCGGCTTCCACGGTGGCGACCCGGGCGATGACGACTATCGCGAACTGGTGGTGCGCTGGTTCCAGTTCGGCGCGTTCTGCCCGGTGTTCCGGCTGCACGGGCACCGCGAGCCGCGGACCGAGCGGGGCTTCATCGGCTCGGAGGGCGGACCGAACGAGGTCTGGTCGTTCGGCGACGAGGCGTACGCGGCCATCACCGCGGTCATGCGGCTGCGGGAGCGGCTTCGGCCGTACCTCCACGCGGCGCTCGCCGCCGCCCCCGGCCTTCCCCTGATGAGGCCTCTGCTCCTCGAGTTTCCCGGCGACCCCGCGGCGTGGGAGATCGAGGACCAGTTCCTCTTCGGACCCGATCTGCTCGTCGCGCCGGTGCTCGAGGCCGGCGCGCGGGAACGCCGGGTCTATCTGCCGTCCGGAGCGACGTGGACGCACGCCGCCACCGGGGAGAGGTTCGACGGCGGGTCGTCCACGACCGTCGCCGCGCCGCTCGATGCCGTCCCCCTGTTCCTGCGCGACGGCGCGGACCTGCCCCTTTTCCCCGAGGAGCTCCCATGTTCAGATCCCTGCTGACCCTGATCCTCGCGGTCGTCCCGGCCGCCGCCGTCCCGGCCGCCGGACCGGCCGTGACCGTCAACCTCGCCGCACTAGGAAGCGCCCCGAACCGGGCCGGTGCCGGCTTCCTCTACGGCCTGAGCCAGGACGGGTCCGCGCCCGCCGACGCGCTGATGCAGCCGTTGCGGCCCACGCTGTTCCGCGGTGGCGGCGCGCGGATCGCCGGGCACGGCTGGCTCGGCGACGGCTACGCGGCCGGGAACGGCTACCGCGTCCGCGTCGACTCGGCTCTCGGCCAGGCCCGCCGGGTCACCGCGGCGCCCTACAACGCGACCTACCACCTGCTCGTCTCCGACGTCTGGGGAGCCGACACCGAGCAGCCCGACAGCACGGTCTACCCGTGCGACAACGGCGACTGCACCAACTGGCAGAACTTCCTGCGCCAGCTGGTCAACGACGTCCGGGCCTCCGGGGTGAGGGTCAGTTACGACATCTGGAACGAGCCCGACGGCACCGGCTTCTGGAAGCGTGGCGTCAACAGCGCCCAGTACTTCCAGATGTGGGACACCGCGGTCCGCACGATCCGCTCGATCGACCCGGGCGCGCCGGTCGTCGGACCGTCCTACAGCGGCTACAACGGCACGTGGCTGACCCAGTTCGTCGCCCACACCCGCGACAACGGCACCCTGCCGACCGTCCTCAACTGGCATTTCGGCACCGATCCGGCGGCCGACGCGGCCGACGCGGCCCGCATCCAGCGCGACGCCGGCGTCGGCCCGCTGCCGATGACCATCAACGAGTACCTCTTCTCGGACCAGCAGAACCCGGCCGACCTGGCCTGGTATCTGGGCCGGCTCAGTGTCTCCACGGTCACCGCGGCCGCCCACGCCATCTGGTCCGACTGCTGCACCGCCGGCACCCTCGACACGGTCCTGACCGCCGGCCCGAACCCCCAGCCGACCGGGGAGTGGTGGACCTACCAGGCGTACGCCGCCCTGACCGGGCGCCTCGCGGCCGTGACCTCCAGCGACCCGGCCACCTTCGGGGTCGCCGCCCTCGACTCGTCGCGGGCGGGCGTGCTGCTCGGCACCAGCACGGCCCAGACCGGCCCGGCCACGGTGACCGTCAACGGCATCCCGGCCGCGCTCACCTCGGGCGGCAAGGTCTGGGTCTCGGTCCAGCGCCTCACCACGGCGTCCCCGGTCACGGTCGGCAACAGCCAGCTGACGGTATCGGGCGGGACGGTCACCGTCGGAGTGGACCGGGTCGCCGGGACCGACGCGTACTCGCTGGTGCTGAGCCCGCAGAAGCAGACGCCTCCGGGTTCCGGCCAGCCGGTGACGATCGACGGTCCGGGCTTCACCTACAACGGGACCTGGGGCCAGGCCAACGGCATCCCGGACATGTTCGGCGGCACCGCCAACTGGAGCACGACACCCGGCTCGACCGCGGTCCTGCACTTCACCGGCACGTCGGTCGCGCTCCACGCGGTGAAGGACGCCGACCAGGGCATCCTGGCCGTCCACGTCGACAACGCGGCCGAGACGGCGGTCGACGACTACTCGGCCACCCGCAACGCGTCCGGCACGGTCTGGAGCAGCGGCACCCTGCCGGCCGGCGACCACACCCTGACCGTTCGCGTGACCGGCAACCGCAACCCGTCCAGCGCGGGCACGGTGGTGGCCCTCGACTACGCCGTCGTGACCGGCTGAACGGCCCGGCGCCCGCGGGCGACCGCGGGCGCCGGAATCAGCAGCAGTGCCGGTAGCATCGCCACACCCGCCAACAGGAACGTCCCGCCGTAGCCGATCGACGTGACCGTCAGCCCGGCCACGAAGGCGCCGGCCGCCATCCCGAGGTCGTAGGCGATGTTCCAGACCGCGCTGACCGTGTCCTCGCAGCCGGCCGGGGCCTCGGCGTACATCAGGGCGAGCGTCGTGTTCTGCAGGACGCCGAAGCCGGCCCCGAACAGCAGCGCGCCCCCGACGACGGCCGCCGTGGAATCCGTGAGGGCCAGGGCGGCCATGCCCGCGGCGCTCAGGACCAGGCCGGGAGCGAGCAGGCGGCGCAGGCCGTGCCGGTCGCCGAGGCGGCCGGCGATCCACCGGGTGACGGTCGCGGCGGCCGGCTGCACCAGCAGAGCGAGAGCGACGGTCCAGCCGGGCCTTCCGGCGCCGGCCAGCGGGAGGTACGTGACGAGCACGCCGACAGCCGCGGTCGAGGTCGCGAACAGGGCCGCCGGACGGTTCAGCGACGGTTGGCGCAGCCCGGCCAGGATCCCGGCCGATTCCGGGGCGACCGCGGCGCGCGTGGGCAGGGCCGGCACCGAGACCAGCGCGAGCAGGGTGGCGACCGTGGTGACCACGAAGACCGGCGAGAACCCCCAGCGCTGCGCCGCCCACACCCCGGCCGGCAGCGCCAGCAGCCCCGAGACGCCGCTCACCAGGCCGACGAAGGCCAGCCCTTCGCCGCGCCGGTCGGGCGGGATCAACGTGGCGGTCAGGGCCCCGCCGGCGACCGTGCAGATCGCGAAGCCGAGGCCGCGCACGACCGACACGGCCAGGATCAGCGCCGGATCCGGCCCGAGGAGCAGGAGCAGGGTCGGCAGGCCGAGCAGGGTCAGCCCGATCGTCAGCGCCCACCGGTAGCCGGCGCGGGCGACCAGCCGGGGCGTACCGAGTTCGCCGGCGACCGTGGCCACCAGCAGGGCGACCGTGGCCGAGCCGGCCGACCGCTCGTTGAAGAGCGGGACCACCGACAGCGGCAGGTAGAAGCCGATGGCCCCGCCCAGGATCGACACCGAGCGGACCAGGAGCGGACGCGAGACGAAGCTGCTCATGCGTACGACGCTAGGGCCCGACCAGCCCACTGGTAAGGTCCAGTTTCATGCCCGTCGAGTGGGCCGGTTCGGGGCCCGAACTGCTCGTGACGATCGACCGCGCGAGCGGGGCCGGCCTGCGCGCGCAGCTGGAGGAGCAACTGCGTACGGCGATCCGCGCCGGCCGACTGGCCGGCGGCGAGCCGTTGCCCTCCTCCCGCGTGCTCGCCCGGACCCTGGGCCTGTCCCGCGGCCTGGTCCAGGACTGCTACGCCCAGCTGCAGGCCGAGGGCTACCTCACCAGCCGGGCCGGCTCGGCGACCCGGGTCGCGGCGACCGCCTCCCGCGGCCCCGGCACGCCGCCGCCGAAGCCGGGCCGGACGACGGGACACGCGATCGCCGACTTCGCCCACGGCGTGCCCGACCTCGGACTGGTGCCCCGCGACGACTGGGCCTGGGCGGTCCGCGAGGCCTGCCGGTCAGCGCCCGACAGCGCGTTCGGCTACGGCGAACCGGCCGGTGCGCGCCCGCTCCGCGAGGTGCTGGCGGCCTATCTCGGCCGGGTGCGGGCGGCCGCCGTGACGCCCGACGACCTGATCGTCTGCTCGGGAATGCAGCAGTCCCTCAACCTCGTGCTCGCCACAGTGGACGCTTCGCCGGTCGCCTTCGAGAACCCGGGCCCGGGCCTGCCCGCGCGCCGGGGCATTCCGGTCCCGGTCGACGAGGAAGGCCTCGACGTCGAGGCCTTGCGGCGCACCGGAGCCCGCGCCGTGCTGGTCACCCCGGCCCACCAGTGGCCGACCGGCGTCGTCCTCAGCGGCCCGCGGCGCCGGCAACTCATCGCCTGGGCCCGCGAGTGCGACGGCATCATCATCGAGGACGACTACGACGCCGAATTCCGTTACGACCGCGACCCGGTCGGCTCGCTGCAGGGCCTCGCCCCCGACCACGTGGTCTCGCTCGGCACGGTCAGCAAGTCACTCGCGCCCGCGCTGCGGCTCGGCTGGATCGTCGTCCCACCGCGCCTGTTCGAGCCGCTCGCCCGGGCCAAATGGCTCGCCGACCGCGGCAGCCCCGGCATCGACCAGCTGGCCCTGGCCACGCTGATCGAATCCGGACGCTACGACCGCCACCTGCGGCGGGTGCGTTCCGAGTACGCCGCCCGCCGCGAAACCCTCGTCGGCGCCCTGACCCGGCACGCCCCGCACCTCGCCGTCACCGGCCTGGCCGCCGGCTTCCACGCCGTGCTCCACCTGCCGCCCGGCACCACGGAGGACCAGGTGGTCTCGTCCGCGGTCGCCCGCGGGGTCGGCCTCTACGGCATGGCCGGCCTCTGCGCCCGACCCGCCCCGCCGCGGCTCATCCTCGGCTTCGGCAACACCCCGCGCGGCCGCATCGAGCCCGGCATCGCCGCCATCGCCGACCTGCTCGGGGCTCTTGGCAAAACGTGATCCACATCCCTGTTCGTGAACACTGTCCGGGTGACCGCGTCCTCCTCAGTAGACACAGCACCACTTGCTGAGGAGAGAAGACAGCGATGGAAAAGAACCTCCAGCGGCGTACCGTGCTCGCCGCGATGGCCGGCGGAACCGTCGCCGCCGCGACCGGCGGCGGACCGGCCCTGGCCGCACCGGCCGCCACCGCGCCCGAGAGGTTGAAGGGTTACACGCTGCCGCTCAGCGCGCGCGGCGTGGCCAACCTGGCCGGCAAGCCGCCGTGGAACTACGTCGGCGACGCGGTCGGCGCCGAGTTCTGGACCCGCCCGGACGCCGCCGCGGCCTCCCTGCCGACCGGCCTCGACCCCGACCCGGCCAACCCGGGCCACGGGTACGCCGTCTTCATCGACTGGCAGTTCGCGGCCACCGCCGACGACTACCTGGACCCGCCGTTCAGCCAGTACTCCGAGTTCCTGCTGCTGATGGACGCCCAGTGGCAGGGCACCCCGGTCGCCTGGTGCCCGTTCATCTGGGTCGACAACGACGCCTCGCTGGCCCGCGGCTGGGTGCAGGGCTTCCCGAAGAAGATGGGCCAGATCAAGCAGACCCGCGCGTTCGCGGTCGACAGCCTGGCCGGCCCGGTCGTCGGCAAGGGCGGCAAATTCGCCGCGACCATGTCGGCCGGCGGCCGCCGCCTCGCCGAAACCACGGTCACCCTCGACCACACCGCCGACCGGCTGCCCGCCCTGACCCGGCCGATCGTCAACCTGCGGCACTTCCCGCAGCTGGCGCTGGCCGGCCAGGACAACCCGCCGGTCCACGAGCTGACGATGTCGGTGCTCGACAACCTGAAAATGGCCAACACCTGGGTCGGCACCGGCGACCTGCACTTCTTCCCGGCCCCGCGCGAGGAACTGGCCGACCTCGGCCCGACCCGGGTCGGCGTCGGCTTCCGCGGCTCCCTCTCCTACACGGTCAACGACCTGAAGATCCTCTGACCGGACCTACCTGGGGGCGACCCCCGTTGCGGTGGGCGCGCCGGGCGGTCCGGTCGCGGTGGAGAGGGCTCCTCCACCGCGGCCGGGTCGCCCTTTCGTGTCCGATTCCGAAGAAACTCCCAGGTGAAGCCCAGTCTGCGGCGAGTTCGGCCAGTCAGACTGCCTCTCATGGTCGGGGAGTCCGGGGGTCGTCGGCGGCTGCTGCGGGCAGGCGCGGGGGCCGTGATGGCGTTCGGTCTGGTCGCCTACACCGAGATGTACGCGGCGACCGCCGGCGCGTCGTCGAAGGCGAAGGCGCCGGTCACGGTAGCGGTCGACCGAGGCGCCGTGACAACCGCTGTCGGCACGGTCGGCTCGGTCGAACCGGCCGACACCCGTAGCCTCTCCTTCACCGTCTCGAGCACGGTGACCAGCATCTCGGTCCGGCCCGGCGACACGGTTCAGGCCGGGCAGACGCTGGCCGAGGTCGGCCGCACCGCCGCCGCCAAAACGGTCACCGAGGATCAAAAAGCCGCGGATGTCGCCGACCAGCAGCTGACCGACGCCCGCGAGAATCCCGCCGGCACGCCATCCGCCGGCTCCGGCTCCGCCGCCGGAGGGAAAACGGCGGCTGCGGCTACCGTATGCGTCTCGCCCTCGCCGCCCTTGCGGACGGCCAGCCCGACCCACTCGCCGAGCCCGACGCAGTCTCCGAGCCGGTCCACGATCCCGACGCCGTCCCCGACCCAGAGCGGTTCGCCGAGCGTGAGCGGTTCGCCGAGCGTGAGCGGTTCGCCGAGCGTGAGCGGTTCGCCGAGCGTGAGCGGTTCGCCGAGCGTGAGCGGTTCGCCGAGCCTGAGCGAATCACCCAGCGCTACGCCCTCGCCCGGCGGGACCCTCTCAGCCGGCGCAACCCCAACCCCGAGCGAGTCAGCCCGCCCGACTCCGAGCCCCAGCGAGTCAAACAGGCCGACACTGTCGCCCAACCTCAGCCGGACCGCCAAGCCGACTCCTACGGCGACGGCGTCAAAGCCGGCCGCTAACCCCACCACTACGCCGCCCGGCCGGACCGGGGACGGACGCGGCGGCGCCTGCGTCGGTGGCAGCACAGGCAGTGACGGCACAGGCGGCGGAGCAGGCAGCGGCGGCGGGACAGGCAGCGGCGGCGGGACAGGCAGCGGCGGCGGGACAGGCAGCGGCGGCACGGGCAGCGCCACCGGGTTCAGCGGCGGCGGGGCGGGTGGCAGCGCGAGCGGAGACCAGGGCGGCGGTGCGGACCGGATTCTGTCGGCTCAGCAGCGGGTCATCTCGGCCGACACCGCGCTCGAGGACGCCGAGGACGCCCTCGCCGGCGCCACCCTGACCGCGCCGATCGCCGGGAAGATTCTGAGCGTCGGCGGGACGGTCGGCAGCCCGGTCGACGCCGGTTCGGCCTTCATCACGCTGGCCGATACCGGTGACATGCGGATCGAGGCCGACTTCCCGGAGGCCGACGCCGACCACCTCGCGGTCGGGCAGTCCGCGACCGTCGCCCTTCCGGCCCAGGACGGTTCGACCTTCGACGCGACCGTCGTGCAGGTCGACCCGACCGGCACCAGCGACGGCACGCTGGTCCGGTTCGGGGTGGTGCTGACCTTCGCCGATCCGCCCGCGGGCCTGCTGGTCGGGCAGAGCGCCACGGTCACCGTCACCACCGGCTCGAAGTCCGGCGTGCTCCGGGTGCCGAGCACGTCGGTTCACGACGTGGCCGGCACCACCGGCACCGTTCTGCGGAACGGCGTGAGGACCACGGTCGGCGTCGGGCTGCGGGGCGACCAGTACACCGAGATCACCGGTGGCCTGGCCGCGGGCGATCAGGTTGCCCGCAGCTGGTGAGCCAGCAGTTCGACCAGGTGGGTGCCGGGGACGCCGGCCAGGTCGGACGACTGGGTGCGGCAGGAGAACCCGTCGGCCAGGAAGATGTCGTCCGGGGCCGCGTCGCGCAGGGCCGGCAGCAGCTGCTGTTCGGCCACCTGCACCGACACCTCGTAGTGGCCCTTTTCGACGCCGAAGTTGCCGGCCAGCCCGCAGCAGCCGCCCAGCCGCTTCACGGTCGCGCCGGTCGACTTGAGCAGCGCCGCGTCGGCCTCCCAGCCCATCACCGCGTGGTGGTGGCAGTGCGGCTGGGCGATCACGCTGAGGCCGGCGAGCGAGGGCGGCTGCCAGTCCGGTGTCGCCGCCAGCAGCTCGGCCACGGTTTTGACGGAAGCCGCGATCAGCCGGGCGTCGTCGTTGTCGAGCAGTTCCACGATGTCCGAGCGCAACACGCCCGTGCAGGACGGCTCCAGGCCGACGATCGGCACCCCGGTGGCGGCCGCCGAGCGCAACTCAGCCGCCGTCCCGGACAGGATCCGGCGGGCCGCCGTGAGCTGGCCGGTGCTGATCCAGGTGAGCCCGCAGCAGGCCGACTCCGAGGTGATCGTCGGCGCGTAGCCGGCCGAGCGCAGGACGGTCACGGCCGCCTCGGCGACCGACGGCGAGAAGTGGTTGGTGAAGCTGTCGACGAACAGCACCACTGGCTTGCCCGACGAGACCACGGGCTGGGCGGCGAACCAGCTGCGGAAGGTCCGGGCGGCGAACGCGGGCACGGACCGCCGCGAGTCGACCCCGGCCGCCCACAACGCCAACCCGCGGATGCCGGGCAGGCGGGTCATCCGGTTGGCCAGCCGCGGCATCCGGGACGCGATCCGCGACCACCGCGGGAGGCGACCCAGCGAGTAGTGCGACCGGGGTCGCAGCCGGCCCTTGTACGACTGGTGCAGCACCTCGGACTTGTAGGCCGCCATGTCGATGCCGGTCGGGCAGTCCGACGCGCAGCCCTTGCAGGACAGGCACAGGTCGAGCGCGTCGTGCACGGCCGGGGAGCGCCACGACGGGGCCAGGTCGCCGTCGAGCATCTCCTGCAGGGCCCGGGCGCGGCCGCGGGTCGAGTCCTTCTCGTCCCTGGTGGCCAGGTAGGACGGGCACATCACGTTGGTCGTGCCGGCGTGCGACGCCCGGCACTTGCCGACGCCGGTGCACCGGTGCACGGCCTGGGAAAAATCGCCGTGGTCACTGTGATAGGCCAGGGCCAGCTTTTCGCGTACGGGCCGGGACTGCGCGACCCGGATGTTGGCGTCGAGCGGATCGGGGTCGACGAGGTTTCCCGGGTTGAGCAGGTTGGACGGATCGAACGCGCCCTTGATCTGACGGAACAGATCGATGGCGGCGGGGGAGTACATCTTGGGCAGCAGTTCGCTGCGGGCCCGCCCGTCGCCGTGCTCGCCCGACAGTGAGCCGCCGTAGCCGACCACGAGGTCGGCCGCGTCGGAGAGGAACGAGCGGAACGCCGCCGGGCCGCCGGGCTGGTCGAGTGGGAAGTCGAGGCGTACGTGAAGGCAGCCGTCACCGAGATGGCCGTAAGGCATCGCGGTGAGCCCGTGCCGGTCGACCAGCTGGTCGAAGTCGCGCAGATAGGCGCCGATCCTCGCCGGCGGCACCGCCGAGTCTTCCCAGCCGGCGTGGGCCGGCTTCCCGGAGGGGGCCCGTCCGGCCAGCCCGGCGCCGTCCTCGCGGATGCGCCACAGCGGGGCCGCCGCGGCCGGGTCCTCGACGATCATCGAGTCGACCGCCTCGGCCGCCTTGACCAGCGCCGAGGCCTGCGAGCGGACCAGGTCGAGGTCGTCGCCGGCCAGTTCCACCATCAGCCAGGCGGTGCCGCCGGGCAGCGGCGGCACGGCGCCGGGCCCGCGCCGGGAGCGGACGATGTCGCAGATGCGGGAGTCGATGCCCTCGCAGGCGGTGGGGGAGAACTCGAGGATCGCCGGGATGATGTCACCGGCGGTGCCGAAGTCGGGGTAGCCGAGCACGATCAGCACCCGGTGGGCCGGGTCGGCGACCAGCCGCACCGTGGCCTCGGTGAGGACGGCGAGGGTGCCTTCGCTGCCGACCAGGAACTTCGTCAGGTCGAAGCCCCGCTCGGGGAGCAGGTGTTCGACCGCGTAGCCGGAGACCTGGCGCCCGAAGCGGGCGAACTCGGTGCGGGCGACGGCCAGGTTGGCGCCGATGATGTCGCGCAGAGCGGGCATGTCGTCCGGGAGGCGCTCGCCGGAGGCCAGGAACCCGGCCAGATCGAGCACGTTGTCGACGGTCCGGCCGTAGCCCAGGGTGCGGGCGCCGCAGGAGTTGTTGCCGATCATGCCGCCGATCGTGCAGCGGGTGTGGGTCGACGGGTCGGGGCCGAAGCGCAGCCCGTGCGGCTTGGCCGCCGCCTGCAGGGTCGCCTGGACGGTGCCTGCCTGCACCCGCGCCGACTTCGACGTCGCGTCGATGGACAGCACCCGGTTCATGTGCCGGCTGAAGTCGATCACGACACCCGGGCCGATGGCGTTGCCGGCGATCGACGTGCCGGCGCCGCGGGCCGTGATCGGCACGCCCAGCTCGCGGCAGACCGCGAGCGTCGCCGCGACCTCGTCGTCGGCGCGCGGCCGGACGATCGCGCGGGGCACCACCCGGTAGAGGGAGGCGTCGCTCGCGTAGGCGGACCGGTGGGCGTCGTCGACGAGGACGTCGCCGACGCCCGCCTTGCGCAGCCGGGTGGTCAGGTCGGTGTCAGTCATGTCCCGCGATCTGTTCCTGAGCTAGTTGGGCAGCAGCCCATCCTAGATCTCAGGTCCGGCGCAGGACCGAGACGACCTTCCCGAGGACCACTGCGTGGTCACCGTCGATGTTCCCGTACGCCGGGTTGCGCGGCTCGAGCACCACGTGGCCCCGGGTGCGGCGGAAGACCTTCACGGTCGCCTCGTCGTCGATCATGGCGGCCACGATGTCGCCGTTGTACGCCTCGGGCTGCTGCTTGACCACGACGATGTCCCCGTCGCAGATCGCCGCGTCGATCATCGAGTCACCGCGTACGCGCAGGCAGAACAGGGTGCCCTTGCCGACCAGGTCGCGCGGCAGCTGGAGCGTCTCGTCGGAGGTCTGCTCGGCCAGGATCGGCGCGCCGGCCGCGATGTCGCCGAGCAGCGGCACGCCCACGGTGTCCGGCGGGGGTGGCGCCTCGTCGACCGACAGGAACATCCGCACGTCGACCGGCCGGGTGGTGCGAGGGCCGCGGCGCAGGAAGCCGAGATCCTCGAGCACCCGCAGATGGCGTCCGATCGAGGAGGCCGAGGCGAGGCCCAGCTCGTCGGCGATCTCCCGGGTGGACGGTGAGTAACCGAAGCGGACCGCCCACTTGTGGATCACCGACAGGACCTGCCGCTGGCGTTCGGTGAGCCTCGACGTATCAAGATCGGAATCCATCTGCACCCGGGAATCCTGCCTGATCATGGCCGTTGGGCGAAATCGGCACGCCGAACGCGGCCAGAAGGTCCCACCCCCGGGGGTCGAGCCGGTAACGGACCGTACGCCCGCTGCGCACCCCGGCGATCGTCCCGGCCGACCGCAGCCCGGCCAGGTGGGCGCTGACCGTGCCGAGCGAGACGCCGAGGATCCGGGCCAGTTCGGTGCTGGTCGCGGGCACCCGGAGTTCGAGCAGCACCCGGGCCCGCCCGGCGCCGACCAGCCGCGCGAGGTCGGCGCCGGCCGCCGGGTCGACCTCGGCCGCCCGGCCCCGGGCCGGATAGGTCATCGCGAACCGGGGCGGCGGGAACTCGCACGTCCAGGTGCCGGTGCCCTCGGTGTGGGGCGCGAAGACGATGCCGTCGTCGATGATCCGGTCGGGGTGGCCGGGACGGCCGAACGAGATGACGTCGTCGGTCGCCCACGACGTGTTCTTGGCGATCGTGGCGACGACCGCGCGCCACCCTCCGGCGGCCAGCAGTTCGGTGCGGTAGGCGATGTCACGCTCGATGATCGCCCGGCGGCGCGGCCAGTCCGGGCGGACGAAACGTTCCCAGGCGTCTGCGAGGTCCCCGGCGATCCGGGGCGCGAGCGAATCATCCTGAACCCAGGACGTCTCCGGGCGTTCACCCCAGGACGCGTCGACCGCGAGGCGCACCGAATCGCGTACGTCCGCATCGCTGAACCCGGCAACCAGCGCGAGTTCATCGGTGAGCCTGGTTCTCATGCCGCCGTCCGGCGGCACCGCGAGGGGGTCGGGCAGGTATTTCGTGCGGGCCGACAGGTCGAAGAGGCCGCGCCGCAGGGGTGACCGGTCGCGCCAGCGCCGGAAGCGCGGATCCGCCCGGCGTTCGAGATCGAGCAGCGTGCCCACCGTCTCGGCGAGCGGCGACACCGCGAACCGGCAGCGCGTCAGCGCCCGCGCGCTGAGCCTCAGCAGAGTCACCTTGCGACTGTAGGCGCAAGGTTTTGCGCTTTTGCGGGCCGGCCGGAAGCTGCCTGATGTGCCACCCTTCCGCCTCTTCTTCGCCGGCCGCCTGATCTCGCTCCTGGGCAGCGCCATGACCCCGGTCGCGCTCGCCTTCGCCGTCCTCGACGCGTCCCGCCGGCCGACCGACCTCGGTGTCGTGCTGGCCGGCCAGATCGTCCCCCAGCTGATGTTTCTGCTGGTCGGGGGAGTGGCGGCGGACCGGTTCCCGCGCCGCGTCGTGCTGCTCGGCTCGCACCTCGGCGCCGGCGTCACCCAGGCCGCGGTGGCCACCGTGATCGTCACCGGCCACTACCACCTCGCCCTGGTGGCCGCCCTCGCGGCCGGAAACGGCGTCGCCGAGGCGTTCGCGTCGCCCGCCCTGCGCGGCATCCTGCCCGACCTGGTGCCGCCCGAGTCGGTCCAGCGGGCGAACGCGATGCTCGCGGCCGCCCGCAACGCCTGCCGGATCGCCGGGCCGACCGTGTCCGGGCTGCTGGTCGTCACGATCGGGGCGGGCTGGTCCATCGCGCTCGACGCGGCGTCGTTCTTCGTCGCCGCGGCGCTGCTGGCCCGGCTGCGGGTCGGCTCGGTCGTCGTCGGCCGCGTCGATTCCAGGGGCGGTTTTCGGGACGGCTGGGCGGTCTTCCGCGGCCTGCCCTGGCTGGCCGCCGGCGCGATCTCGTTCGGGATGCTCAACCTGGTCAACGTCGGCCCGTGGAACATCCTCGGCCCGGCCCTGACGCAGGCCCGCAGCGGCGAGGCGGCCTGGGGCGTCGTGCTCAGCGTGCGGGCGGCCGGCCTGCTGGTGATGAGCGCGCTGCTCTACCGGCTCACGTTCCGGCACCCGCTGCGGGCCGGCTCACTGTTCGGGGTCGTGGCCGCGCTGCCGCTGCTCGCGCTCGGGCTGGGCGCCTCGCTGCCGGTGCTGCTGGCGGCGGTGTTCGTCGGGGCGCTCGGCTTCACGCTCACCGACATCACCTGGGAGACCACACTCCAGACCCACGTGCCCCGGGAAGCGCTGTCACGGGTCGCCAGCATCGACGACCTCATCTCGTACGCCGCGATCCCGCTCGGCCAGTTGCTCACCGGCCCGTTCGCGGCCCTGGTCGGCGCGCGGCGGGTCGCCCTGATTTCGGGCATCGGCTACGCGGTCTCGAAACTCGCCCCGCTGAGCCTGCGGGCGGTCCGCGACCTGGGCCCGGCCGGTGCTGCGGGCCCGGCCGGTGCTCCCGGCCCGGTCACGAAATCGGAATCTGTTTCGTCCTGACCACATGACTCAGTTGCGTATCGCGGTGGCCGGTGGAACCGGCTGGATCGGCCGGCTGGTGGTCGCGGCCGCCCACGACGCCGGCCACGACGCCGTCGTGCTCGCCCGCTCGACCGGCGTCGACCTGATCACCGGCCGTGGGCTGGCCGAGGCGCTGCGCGGCGCCGACGTCGTGATCGACGTGGCCAACCTCAACTCCAACCGCGGGGCCAAGGCGACGGCGTTCTTCGAGACCGCCACCCGCAACCTGCTCGCGGCCGAGGCGGAGGCCGGCGTCGGGCACCACGTGATCCTGTCGATCGTCGCGGTCGACCGGGTCGCCGTCGGTTACTACGAGGCCAAACGCCACCAGGAGGAGGTCGCGCTGGCCGGCCCGGTCCCGGTGTCGATCCTGCGGGCGACCCAGTTCTTCGAATTCGCGGTGCAGATGACCGACCACGCGGTCGGCCCGTTCGTACCCGCGCCGCGCCTGCTCACCCAGCCGGTCTCGGCCCGCGAGGTGGCGGCCGAGCTGGTGCGGATCGCGGCCGGACCACCGCAGGGCGACAAAATCGAGCAGATGGCCGGCCCCGAGGAACTGCGCCTCGACAAACTCGTCCGGCAGGTCATCAAAACCCGCGGCCTGCGCCGCATCGCGGTCCCGCTCCGCTTCCCGGGCAAGGCCGGCCGCGAGCAGGCGAACGGCGGCCTGCTGCCGCGCGGCGAGGTCCTCATCGGCAAAATCCCGTACGCCGAGTGGCTGTCCTCACCGGACGGCCACGCCACCGCTCCCTAGGTAGCGTCCGCACCATGCCGCGACCGCCCCGCCCGACAGTCCTCGAAGGCCGCCACGTACGTCTCGAGCCCCTGGCCGAATCTCATGTGCCCGCCCTGTTCGCCGCCGGCGGCCGAGACGACGAGGTCTGGCGCTGGCTGAGCGCACCCACCCCGCACACCGAAGCGGACCTACGCGAGATCGTGTCCCGACGCCTCAAGGACGTCGACGACGAGAAGCGAGTCGCGTTCGCCGTGCTGGCCCGCGCCGAGGGGACAGCGATAGGTACCACGAATCTGCACAGCTGGCACCACGCCGACGGCCGCATAGAGATCGGAGGCACGTGGTTCGGCCGAAAATGGTGGCGCACCGCGGCGAACACCGAAACAAAACTCCTGACCATGACCTACGCCTTCGAAACGCTCGGCTACGCGGCCATCGCCTGGCGCATCCACCCGGACAACCTCCGCTCCCAGGAGGCAATCACCCGCGTCGGCGCCACCCTGACCGGCCGCGAGCCAGGCTTGCTGGTGTACTCAATGCCCCGAACGGAGTGGCCGGCAACGAAGGCACGCCTGTCCGGACGCCTGGCGAGGGCCTAGGCAGGTTCCCCGCATCCGCTCCTCAACGGCGGTCCACCCATCGCGCACACGGCCGGTGACGGCTCACCCGCCCGTCGTCTTCGCCTGCCCTACTCGTTCGCGGCCTCCCCTCCCCACGAAGCGAGCCTGCCCGCACGCGTTCTTCTATGCACGTTTCTGCCGTCAGCACCCATCAAACGGCCTCACTCTGGAGTCTTCGTGTCTCCCCGGACAACGACGCCGTTCTCGCCCAGCCCCACCGCCGCCTGCGCTGCAAGATCGATTGCCGTCGCAACACCGAAATAGAGCCGCACCCTCACCTGCTTGATGACAAATTTTGCAATTCCTCCAGGCCAAATGGGAATCCATTGCCGCGACGATTTCTGAAGGCGCAGTGTTGCATATTCGGTAACCGTTGCGGTCTGGACCGAGGTCCGTCCCGCCCACCATGCCCCGCAGGTGAGGTCTGACCGATCCCGGCCGGCCAGAGCGCCCAGGGTGGGTGGTGCTGCCAGGGTGGGTGGTGTTGCAGGGTGGGTGATGTTGCAGGGTGGGTGATGCTGCCAGGGTGGGGGTGCTGCCAGGGTGGGGGGTGCTGCAGGGTGGGGGTGCTGCCAGGGCGGACGGTGGCGCCCGGTCGCCGGTCGGCGCTGACCGGATCGCTTGGCTGAGCCGGCATGGCCGGCCGAGAGGACTTGCCTGACCTGACCGGCGGGGCCGGCTCGATCGGCGGAGACATCCGGTCCAAGGCGCTGCGCGGCCTGACCGCAGGTTAGGGCCGACCGCCCCGCCGTGATCGGCCTGGCCGACCTGGCTGGGTACCGCCTTATCTGCCCGCTCGCTGTGTTCGACCTGATCAGCGGGGTCGGCACCGCCGGCCGGATCGGCACGTCCAGTAGAGGCCGACCGCTCAGCGGGGGTGGACCGCTCAGCGGGGGTGGAGCGCTGAGTGGGGGTGGAGCGCTGAGTGGGGGTGGAGCGCTGAGTGGGGGTGGAGCGCTCAGCGGAGGTGGACTGGTCAGCGGGGACGGACCGGTCAGCGGAGGCTGCCTGGTCAGCGCGGGCCGTCTGGTCGACAGGCTCGGATTGACCAGGGAGTACGTTCTGGTCGGCGGATGCGGCGGTTCCGGTAGGAGCGGTCTCATCGGCCGGATCGGCCGGATCGGCCCGGTTGGCCTTGTCGGCCCGGTTGGCCTTGTCGGCCCGGTTGGCCTTGTCGGCCCGGTTGGCCTTGTCGGCCCGGCTGGCCCTGCCGGACCCGCTGGCTTTGTCGGTCTCGCTGGCGCCGCCGGACTCGCTGGCTTTGTCGGTCTCGCCGGCCACGCTGGCCTTGCCGGTCTCGCCGTGATGGGCACAGGCCAGGTCTCGACCGCGGGGAACGTTTCCGGTCGAAGGTTGGACCGGCAACCGCTCGGCGTCGGTCACCGGGACAGACGGCTCGGATGCCGCCCGGCAACTGCTGGTGCGGTCGGACGGTGGAGCGACATCACCGTGCAGGCGCAGGTTCATCGCCCGGCGGCCATGACGTTGCCGCAGACCCCATTCGCGATGCCGTTTGTGCTCGCGGCGAAACTGCTCGGCCTCGGGCGAATAATTGGGCGCCGCGGTTCGGTCCCGCCAGGATGCCACTTGCGACCGGGGAAAGAACTCGAGCTGCGGCATAAGCTATTTTCCCGCGTTCGGATGAAGAAATGTCAGCCCTACCGGCGTGTCGATCATGCCAAATCCGGTGCGGCAAAAGGATCGTCGGATGTGCGGCCGGCACGAAGCGATTCCGGCCCGGGATTCGAGCGATATGCGGCGCAGTGGCGAGCCGTGTGGGTGGGTGCCGGCCGGTGGGAGCGGATGATGGGTCTGTGCCTCATGAATATCGGGTCTTTCGCAATCCGCCGCCGGCGACGTCGGCCGACGTGGACGCGGCGCTCGGTTGCGGTGACCTGTCCGCCGCGCTCGACGCCATGGTCGGCACCGCGCTGTACGAACGCGGCGACTGGCATGAGCCGCAGGAACTCTATCTCCGGTTGCTCGAGCACGATGACCGGCAGGTCAGTGCTCTTGCCGCGACGTGTCTGGGGCATCTGGCGAGAGTGCACCGTCAGCTGGACGAGGCCCGGGGTGGTGGACGCGCTGCGCCGGAAACGGCCGGTTCCGCACATCGGCGGGACAGCCGCCGACGGGTTGGAGGATATCGAGATCTTGGGCGTGCCCGTTGGCGACGACGCCTGTGGAATGCGGTTCGACGCCGCTGAGGTCAGGGCCAGCTTGTGGAAAGGTCCTCGACGATGTCGAGCAGGGCGTCGCGGTCGGGGTCGGTGACGTCCCTCAGGTGGGCCAGCGCACATGCGGAGGGTGGCAGGTCACTCAGGGGGATGGCGACCACATCGGGGTGCTGGAAATGCTCCGCGAACGGCGCGACCGTCGGGTGCGCGAGGCGGCCCCGCGCCAGGAGGTAGAAGAGCTCGGCGTTGTCGTCGACCGGTGCGTCGACGAACCGGATCGGGCGGCCGGACGGTGTGGTGGCCGGGCAGGTCGCTTCGGCCTGCTCCGGGGTCAGGCCGTACGGTCGCCGGACGTCGTGGCCGGCCAGGTCCTCGATGGACAGATGGGCGCGGTCGGCGAGCGGATGGGTCCGGCCGAGCATCACGACGCGCTGGTCGCCGGCGCTCAACACCGGGCCGACGACGATGTCCGGCTGGTCGAGCGGCAGGCGCGTCACGACGAGGTCGACCTCGCGGCGGCGCAGGGGACCGAGGCGGTCGCCGAACGGCGTGGTGCTCAGCTGCACTGTGGCGCCGGCGTACGTCGTCTCGAAGCGCTCGATGGCGCGGCTCAGGATGTCCACCCCGGAGGCCGCGTTCAGCAGCCCGACCCGGACCACGCCCGGCCCGGGCCCCGGAAGGCGGCTGCCCGCAGCACCCGGTCGAGGCCGGCGACTGCGGGGACGAGTTCGGCGTGCAGGGTCCGCCCGGCCTCGGTGAGTTCGACCACCCGGCTCGTACGGTGGAACAGCTGTTGACCGCCGAGCTTGCGCTCAAGCGCCCGCATGGTCTGGCTGACGCGCGCGGGGGTGAGACCAAGCCGCTCGGCCGTGCGCCCGAAGTGCAGTTCCTCGGCGAGAACGAGGAACAGGCGCAGCTCACGCAGGTCCACGTCCGGCATCGTTAAGCGATGCTACACGGTGCGCGTAGCTGATCGCTGTTGATGCCGCCTGTCCCCTCGGCGAGGGTTGGGCCATGGATCCCGGCGGAATGCTCACGGTGGGCGTGCTCACGCCTCACGCGGCGCCCGGTGCGGAGGTCGAGATGCCCGACATGGCGCGCGGGCGGATCCGTGTCGGGGTCTCAAGGATCTCCGGCGCGGCCGGGTCGGCCTCACCGGACGGCCTGCGCGCACTGGCGCGGGCGGCGGTCCTCGGCGAGGTGCCGGTGGCCGCCGTGGACGTGCTCGCCTACGCGTCGACGACCTCGGGGTACGCCTTGGGCCACGAAGAGGAGTTCGCCCTCGTCGAGCGACTCCACGAGCGGTGGGGAGTGCCGGTGTGCGCCGCGTCCCGGTCCGCGGTGTCGGCGCTGCGGTCCCGGCACATCAAGCGGGTGAGTCTCGTCCACCCGCCGTGGTTCGGGCCCTCGCTCAACGCGCTCGGCGCCGGGTATTTCCGCAGCCAGGGCTTCGAGGTCGTCGATGCTCAGCTGGCGGACCTCCCCGAGGATCCGCGCCGAGTCGAGCCGGCCATGGTCGTCGAGTGGGTCGCGCGGCACCTCAGCCACCGCGCCGAAGCGGTCTTCCTCGGCGGGAACGGCTTCCGGGCCGCTCGTGCCATCCAGCCTCTGGAACGCCGGACCGGACGCCTCGTTCTGGAGGCGAACCAGGTTCTACTGTGGTCGGTCCTCGAAAGTGCCGGCGCACTGCCGGCGGTCGGAGGGTTCGGAATGTTGTTCGACGATCAGGCAACTGAGGAGGAGGCATCATGGGCAAGGTAGTGGCGCAAGCGATCATGTCGCTCGACGGGTATGTCGCCAAGCAGGACAACACCATCGGCCGGCTGTTCGACTGGCTGCAGAACGGGGAGATCGAGATTCCGACTCCCGCCGGCGACTTCGCCGTCCACCTGACGCCGCCGAGCGCGGAACACTGGCGGCGGTGGGTGTCCTCGATCGGCGCGCTGGTGTGCGGCCGCGCGCTGTTCGAAATGGCGCAGGGCTGGCAGGGCCGCCACACGCTGGACGTCCCTGTGGTCGTGGTGACGCACCACGTCCCTTCGGACTGGGTCGAAGCACACCCCGAGGCACCGTTCACCTTCGTGACCGACGGTGTCGCCGCCGCGGTCGGTCATGCGCGGACGCTCGCCGGTGACCGCGACGTCGCGGTCACCGGCGGCACCATCGCCCGGCAGTGCCTCGAACTGGGGTTGCTCGACGAGGTGGCCGTCGATCTCGTCCCGGTCGTGATGGGCGAGGGCAACCGCCCGTTCTTCGGGCCCCTCTCCGCGCAGGACGTCCTGCTCGCCAACCCGACCGTCTGCGTCCAGGGCGACCGGGTCACGCACCTCGTGTTCCCGGTGGTGCGGTGACCGTCAGAGCCGGGCTGATCCCTGGCCTAGACCGGGATCAGGCGGGCCGCGAACGCGACCGTGCCGAGGTCGCCGTCGCGCAGCAACCGGGCCGCCGGGTGCTCGCCCAGGTTCTCGAGCCGGGCCGCGGCCGCCTCGACCAGCTGCGGCTCGGCGTTGAACAGCCGTTTCGCCATCCGCGCCTGCGACGGGCTCAGCTCGGCGAACGCGCACCGCTGCAACGCGTTGATGGTCTCGGCGTCGACCGTCCCGGCGATGACCCGCTCGGTGACGATGGTCAGCAGCCACTCCGGCCACCAGCTGTACCGCCCGACCGCGAGGCTCGACCGTACCGCGACGGCCGGGTCCTGGCCGGCCTTGAGCAGCCGCAGGGTCAGCTCGATGCCGAACCCGTCCAGCCGCAGGGCCGACACGAACGCCCGGATCAGCGGCACCGTGCCGGTCAGCGGCTCGATCTCGGCCGCCGCCTCGGCCCACATGCCCTGCAGCAGCAGGCACTGCGCGTACGCCTCGGCGGTGCCGGCGTCGTCGCCGGTCGACCGCTCGTTGATGCGCTCGACGGTGGCGACGAGGCGGGCGGTGGCCCGGCTCGCGGCCTCGGCCGCCTCCTCGCTGCCCGGCCGGTTCAGGTGCCGCAGCACCGTCTCGGTGGCGATCTCGGCCTCCCGCCGCAGCAGCGCCGACGGGATGGTAGGCGTGATCACGTCACTGAGCGCGTCGGTCAGCGTCCCCGCGTCGAGCCGGTTCGAGCTCTCGTCGAACTGAGCCCACCACGCCGCCGGGTGATTGCGCCGGTCGTAATCGATCACGTTTCTCCCCCTCGTCAACCAGATCCGACCATCCGATCGGCCGGGCCGCAGATCCGCTGAGGGCGAGTTTTCGCCGGCGCTATCCGATGAGGGGCAGGGCGATGCCGAGCGGCCAGGCGACGACCACCGAGCCGACGGCCGCGATCAGCCAGGGCGGCGCGCCGAGGCGGTTGAGGGCCGCGCTCCACAGCGCCTGCCACCCGAACAGCAGTACCAGCGGCGGCACCGCCAGCAGCACGAACCCGTGGGTCAGCCCGGTCACGGCGGCCCCGGTGAGCGCGGCCACCACCACCGCCGAGACGGCCAGCACGGCGAGCGGGTTGCCGCCGGTCGCCCTTTCGGTCCCGTACGCGAGCACCGCGAACCCCGCCCACAACACCGGCACCAGCCACCACCGGGCTCCGACCGGCACCGCGTGGGTCAGCCCGAGGCTCGTCGGCACGGCGATGGCCGCCACCGCGTACGGGATGAGCGGAACCAGACGCCAGCCGTGACCGTTCGTCTGTGCCCGCCTCCGCCAGGTTCCGTATGCCGCCAGGAGCAGCCCGATCACCGAGGTGTAGCCGACGATGAACCCGCCGATGGCGATCGGCAGCTGGTTGGTCGGCAGCCGGGGGGCCAGGAGGACCGCTATGGCCGCCGCGCCGATGGCCACACCCACTGCCCAGACCGCCGCCGGCCGTTCCGTCTTCTCCGTTCTGGCGGGCCCGGTCACGAGCACGCCGGCGAGCGGAAAGAGCCCCACCAGGAACGCCAACGTCAGCAGCGCCGTCCCGCTGATCCGGCGCAACGGCGACGGCAACGGCCGACCAGCGAACGGACCGCCCAGATTCCGGTCGAGCCATTCGACGGTCTCCCGGTGGGCGCGCGGCGCATACAGGATCGAGATGTGCTCGACCCCGGGCACCTCCGACGCCCGCCGGTCCGGCCCGCCGTGGGCGAGGGCGTCGGCCGCCGCCGCCTTGAACCCGGGGAACTCCAGGCCGCCGTACAGCAACAGCAGATGGGCCGGCCGGTCCGTCTCGGCGACCGACGATCCCGGCAGCGACAACGCGACCGTCGCCTTCACCGACGGATGGGCGGCCGCGTAGCGCGTCACCTCGGTCGCCCCCATCGAGTGCCCGACCAGGGCGACCCGCGCCGGATCGACGTCGGGCAGCGAGCGCAGGTGGGCCAGCGCCACGTCGAGGTCGTGCTGCAACGCGTTCACCGAGGCGTCGGTCGCGGCCGCGTCGTCCGGCAGGGGAGAGGTGTTGGCGCCGTGGCCCGCGAAGTCGAGCAGCACGACCACATAGCCCTGGGTGGCCAGCGAATCACCGAACGGTGCCATCAGCTCGGCCGACCCGGAAAACCCATGGGCCACCACCACACCGGGCCGTCGCCCGGTTCCGGCCGGGTGCACCTCGGTCAGGGGTACGCCGTCGGCCGTCACGTGCGTCCGGCGAAGGCCGTGGCCGTCGCCGGCCAGCAGGAGGGCTCCGAGCGCCGCCGCGACCAGCGTCAGCGCGATCAGCCATCGCCTCAAAGGAGGCTGCGGGCGGCGGCCCGGCGCAGCTTGCCCGACGGTGTCTTGGGCAGGGAGCCGGGCGGCAGCACCTTGACCGCCGCGGGACGAACTTCGATCTCGGCCACGATCCGGGAGATTACCTCCCGGCCGACCCGCTCCTCGGCCTCCGGGTCGCCGGCCGCGCGCGACTCGACCAGAACCGCGAACGACTCCCGGGCGCGGTCGTCGCCGGCGGTCAGGCGGACGGCGGCGACGTTTCCGCTGCGCACGTCGGGCACCGTGGCCGCGGCCCGTTCGATGTCGGTCGGGTAGATGTTGCGGCCGCCCATGATGATCACGTCTTTGCGGCGGCCGCAGACCACGACCTGGCCGTCGACCAGGTAGCCCTCGTCGCCGATGTCGAGCCAGCCGTCCGCGTCGCGGGCCGGTTCGTAGCCGGCCGGGGTGAGGTAGCCCTCGGTGACCGAGTCGCCGCGCAGCATGATGCGGCCGACCTCACGGTCGCCGAGCGTGCGGCCGTCCTCGCCCGCCACCCGCACCTCGACGGTGGAGCACGGGCGCCCGAGCTTGGGCAGCCGGCGGACCCCGGCCGAGGCGCCGGACGGGACCGCCCGGCGGTCCGACTCCAGGGCGGGGGCGTCGACCACGTCGAGCAGCATCGAGTCGGCCATCTCGGACAGGGAGATGACCAGCGTGCTCTCGGCCGCGCCGTAGCAGCACTGGATCGCCTCCGGCCGCATGCCGAACCGGGCCCCGGCCGCGATGAACGCCTCCATCGTCGAAGGGTCGATCGGCTCGGCGCCGTTGCCGGCGATCTGGAGCGTGGAGAAGTCGAGCGTGCCGTCGGGCACCCGGGCGAGTTGGCGGGTGAGCACCGCCCACGCGAAGTTGGGCGCGGTGGTGATGGTCGCGTGGTGGCGGCTCATCAGTTCGGCCCACAGCAGCGGGCGGCCGAGGAAGTCGGCCGGGGTGACGCTGACCAGTTCCATCCCGCTGATCATCGGCAGCAGCAGGCAGCCGACCATGCCCATGTCGTGGAACATCGGCAGCCACGACACCATCACGCCGCTCTCGTCCGAGCGCAGGTGGGTGGCCGCGTCGTGGAGGTTGGACCAGAGGTTGCGGTGGGTGATGCGCACGGCCTTGGGCTCGGCGGTCGAGCCGCTGGTGAGCTGGAGCAGGGCGGGGAAGTCCTCCGGTGCGTCGACCGGGGTGAAGTCGGCCGGGCCGCCGGCCGCCGGGTCGGCCATCAGGCCGGCCGCCAGGTGGTACGCGATGCCGTGGGCCTCGAGCACCGGGGCCATCGGCTCGAACGGGGAGCCGATGACGACCACGCGGGCGTCGATCATCTTGAGGACCCGCAGGGTGTCGTCGCGCCAGACCTCGAGGTCGGTGCGGGCGGTCGGCTGGTGCAGCATCGTCATGCTGCCGCCGGCCAGCCAGATGGCCTGGGCCACCGGCGCGATCTCGACCGGCGCCCCGGCCAGCACGGCCACCGCCTGGCCGGGCCGCAGACCGGATCGGGCCAGCCGGCCGGCGATCCGGCGGGCGAGCGCGTGCAGTTCGGTCCACGTGCGACGGAACGGCTCGCCGGGTTCGCCCGTCACCATGCCGGTGCGGGCGCGGGCGGCTATGGCACTCACGTCGTCGACGAATCGGCTCATCGGACCTCCCGCGGGCGGTTTGACCGGTTCAGACTAGGGGATCTCGCCGGGGTGTAGGTCGAGCCGAGGCAGTGTAGTAGATCGACTTCTTTCCGTGTCAGATATTTGACTCAGTCTTAAGGTTCCGCAAAGGGTCCCTTCAAGATCCGGCATCCCCGACATACACCCCGGTCGGAGGGCGGGAACGGCCCCTGACCACAGGCCGTCCGGACCGCTCGGGCCATCCTCGGTCACCCGTATGGCCCCCGGGCTGTGCCCGGGCTGCCGGTGCCGTCCGCTGCCCGAGACCGCGATGATCCGTTTGTCCCTGATGTATGGGGGCGGAGTTACCCTGGGCCGGGTCGTATCCTCGACCCCGGAACACGATGGCTCCTCGGACGACGATGGTTAGCATCTCCTGCGGATGTCGGATCGCCATCGCGGCAAGGTGAACCTTCCCGGAGAGAGACGCAAATTGGACTTTTGGGATCTGACTGTGCTGATCTTTCGCCGGTGGAAGGTTTCGCTGCCACTACTGCTGATAGCGGTCGGGGCAACGCTTTTCGTCGGGCTCACCGCCAAGCCGGACTACACGATGACCGCCTACGTGCAGTTCATTCCGGCCAAGATCGCTGCGACCGACGACCCGGCCGCGGCAACGCTGCGAAACCCGTGGAACCAGCTCGGGGCCAACACGCTGGGTCAGGCTTCCATCTACGCGACGCAGGACCAGAGCTTCCTCGACGCGCTGAAGGCGGCCCACCACACCGACAACTTCACGCTGACCATGACGTACCCGAACCCGATCATCACGATCGAGGTCGTCGGTAAGACCAAGGCTGACGCGCTGGACACCTCCTCGCTCATCCTCAGCCGGCTCCGCGGTGCGGCCGAGTCGCTGCAGCGCAACACCGGGGTCAAGGACGCCGACATCATCGCGACCCAGCGACTCGACCAGGGGTCGAACGTCAAGCCCTCGACGAGCAAGGTGAAGCGGGCGGTCGCGGCCGTGGCCGCGGCCGGCCTCATCCTGACCGCGGGCGGCACGGTCGGCATCGACGCGCTACTGCGCCGCCGGGCGCGCAAGCGCAACGAGCTCGCGGGTGACGCCGACGACGGGCCGCCGAGCCCCGAGACCGGCGCCGCCGGCAACAAGGGCGCGTTCGGTGTCAACGGCCGCGAGTCGGCCGTCGTGGGCGGCGGTGCGCTCAACGGCACGGCCGACGGCATGCCGCGCAACACCCTGCCCGATTCGATCGAACGCACCGCCATCATCATCAAGCGCACCTCGTCGGTGGTGAAACCGCCGCCGCCCAAGCAGCGCCGGTCGCCGGCCGCCACCTACCGCTCGGCCAACGCGCAGAGCGCGGAGGGCGAGGACCAGCCGGAGGAGCCCACGACCACCGCCCCGGCCGACGAGGCCGCGGACACTCCGGCCGACTCCTCCGACGTTCGGGCCGAATCCCCGTCCGAATGGGTCAGCAGCGAGAACGGCAATAAGCCGAAGTAACCGTTCGTCGGTCTGTCGTGACTGTCTGAACGTCCGACAGACCGGCGTCCCGGCCCGGCCATATCCTGGCCGCGCGCCGAACGGGCGTACGTACATCCTTTGCCGGAAGGCAGCTGAGTGGCCGTTGTCGGCTTACTTGCAGCTGCGGCCAACGGGTCGATCGGTGCCACTAGGTTGGGCGACGACCCGGTAGATGGAGGGGGCCAGATGACCGCGGTTACCTGCCGACTGTGCGGTGAACCACTGACCGAGACTTTCGTCGACCTGGGCATGTCGCCGCTGTGCGAGAGCTACGTGCCGGCCGACAAGGTGGACGGACAGGAGTCGTTCTACCCGTTGCACGTACGCATCTGCGGCAACTGCCTTCTGGTGCAGCTGCCGGCGTACGTGGCGGGCGAGGACATCTTCTCCGACTACCTCTACTTCTCGTCGTATTCGACGTCGTGGGTCGAGCACGCCCGGCGCTACGCCGACGACATGACCGAGCGGCTGGGCCTCGGCCCCGACTCGCTCGTCGCCGAGGTGGCCAGCAACGACGGCTACCTTCTGCAGCACTTCGTCGCGGCCGGCATCCCGGTGGTCGGCGTCGAGCCGGCCGGCAACATCGCCGTGGTGGCCCGGGAGAAGGGCATCCGCACCGAGGTCGAGTTCCTCGGCGCCGACACCGGCGCCAAGGTGGCCGCGCAGTACGGACGGGCCGACCTGGTGGCCGGCAACAACGTGTACGCCCACGTCCCCGACATCGTCGACTTCACCGCCGGACTGGCCGCCCTGGTCAAGCCGACCGGCCTGGTGACGCTCGAGTTCCCGCACCTGCTGCGGCTCATGGAGCGCAACCAGTACGACACGATCTATCACGAGCACTACCAGTACCTGTCGCTGCTGACCGCGTCGCGGGCGCTGGCCACGAGCAACCTGGTCGTGGTCGACGTCGACGAGCTGAGCACGCACGGCGGGTCCCTGCGCGTACACGCTCGCCCGGCGGAATCCGCCGGGGAGCCGTCGGCGAACGTCAAGGCCGTCCTGGCCGCCGAAGAGGCGGCCGGGCTGCACACGCTCGAGGGGCACGCCGGGTTCGCCGAGGCGGTCTTCGGCATCAAGCGTGATCTCGTCACCTTCCTGATGAAGGCCCGGGCCGAGGGCAAGACCGTGGTCGGCTACGGCGCCCCGGGCAAGGGCAACACGCTTCTCAACCACTGCGGCATCCGGTCCGACCTGCTGAGCTACACGGTCGACCGCAGCCCGCACAAGCAGGGCTGGTTCCTTCCGGGCACGCACATCCCGATCCACCACCCGGACCGGATCGCCCAGGACCGTCCCGACTACGTCCTCGTGCTGCCCTGGAACCTGCGCACCGAGATCAGCGAGCAGCTGAGCTACGTGCGCGAGTGGGGCGGCCGGCTGGTGTTCCCCATCCCGACGCTCGAGGTGGTGTGACCATGAAGGTGGTGCTGTTCTGCGGCGGCCTCGGCATGCGGATGCGTGAGGGGCCGGCGAGCGCGCCCAAGCCGATGAACATGATCGGCGACCGACCCCTGCTCTGGCACGTGATGCGCTACTACGCGCACTTCGGCCACAAGGACTTCATCCTCTGCCTGGGTTACGGCGCGTCCGTGGTGAAGGACTACTTCCTGCACTACGACGAGGCCCAGTCCAACGACTTCACGATGACGGCCGGTGGCCGCGACATCAAACTGCACAGCACCGACATCAACGACTGGAACATCTCGTTCATCGACACCGGGCTCAACGCGTCGATCGGCGAGCGGCTGATGAAGGTGCGCCCGCTGGTCCAGGACGAGGAGATCTTCCTGGCCAACTACGCCGACACGCTCACCGACGCGCCGCTCGACGAGATGATCGAGCGATTCCAGCGGGCGCCCGAGGCGGTGGTCAGCATGCTGGCGGTGCCCCCGGTCTCGACCCACCACGTGGTCGAGGTGGCCGACGGCGGCGAGGTCACCGGCGTCCGCGCGGTCGCCGAGCTCATGCAGTACGAGAACGGCGGCTACTTCGTCATGCGGCCGACGATCTTCGACGAGCTGCGCGACGGCGAGGACATGGTGCCGTACGCGTTCGACCGCCTGATCCCGCGGCGCAAGCTGTTCGCCAACCGCTACGAGGGTTTCTGGCGCGCGGCCGACACGTTCAAGGACCGGGCCGAGCTGGAAGACATGTTCCATCGTGGACAGTGCCCGTGGATGCTGTGGGACCCCAACCACAACGGCCGGGCCGCGCTGACCGTCTCCGAACTCGTCGGCTGAGGACATGCTCGACTTCCCGCTCACCGGGGTGCGGTCCATGATCGCGGTCGGAGCGCACCCCGACGACATCGAAATCGCGGCCGGCGGCCTGCTGCTGACGCTGGCCGCGGCCAACCCGGGCCTGCGGGTCCACTATGTGCTCTGCACCGGCACCCCGGACCGCCAGGCCGAGGCCCGCGTGGCCGCGGCCGCCTTCCTGCCCGGCGCCGAGCTGACCTTCGCCCTGCACGACCTGCCGGACAGCCGCCTGCCCGCGCACTGGAACGCGACGAAGGACATCGTGCACGAGGCGGCGGCCGCGCTGCCGGGCGCCGAGCTCGTGATCTGCCCGGCCCGCAACGACGCCCACCAGGATCACCGGCTGCTCGCCGAGCTCGCCCCGACGGTCTTCCGCGACCAGTTGGTGCTGCACTACGAGATCCCGAAGTGGGACGGCGACCTGTACCGGCGCAACATCTACGTGCCGCTCTCCGACGAGGCGGCCCGGCGCAAGGTCGAGCTGCTGCACGCGTCGTTCCCGTCCCAGAAGGGCCGGGACTGGTGGGACGACGAGGTGTTCCTGGGGCTGGCGCGCCTGCGGGGCATGGAGTGCCGTTCGCGTTACGCCGAGGCGTACGACTGCAACAAAGCATCTCTGAGACTCGCGTAAAGATCCGAGGGGGGATCGTGACCGTTCTCTACTACGACTCGACCATGCCGGACGACGAGCGCCGGCAGAAACTGTTCGGTGGCGACCTGTTCGTCTACTCGCCCACCGCGCACTCGATGGAACTGGTCGCCTTCGCGCGTGAGATGGCCGAGACGGCCCTGGCGCCCCACTTCCCGCCGGATGCCCAGCACCACATGGACAAGCAGGCGTACGTGGACGTCCTGGCCGACCTGAAGCCGACGTTCATCAACCACGCGCGCAGCAAGGAACTCGTCGCCGGCATCCTGGCCGACCTCGGCGTCAAGCTCGAGGAGGCCTACCTCGACGTGCCGCGGTTGCGCACGATGACCAGTGAATACCTGAACGCCGGTCTGACGCTGCAGTTCGACGCGCACCGCGACACCTGGTTCTCGGCGCCGTTCTCGCAGCTCAACTACTGGATCCCGGTGTACGACGTCGCCGAGGACAACGCGATGGCGTTCCACCCGCGGTACTTCGACAACGGCGTGCGCAACACCTCCCGCGACTACAACTACGCCGAGTGGGTGGCGAACAGCCGGGCCGCGGCGGCCTCCCAGATCGACATGGAGACCCGCAAGCAGCCCGAGGCCGAGGAGGAGGTCGAGCGGCGACCCGACATCCGGGTCATCACGCCGCCCGGCGGCATCCTCATCTTCTCCGGGGCCCAGCTGCACACCACGGTGCCGAACACGTCCGGCCGCACCCGCTTCTCGATCGACTTCCGGGTGGTCAACCGGCGCGACGTCGAGGCGCACCAGGGCGCGGCGAACGTCGACTCCGACTGCACCGGCACCAACCTCGGTGACTTCATGCGGGCCACCGATCTTCAGCGGCTTCCGGCCGAGCTGGTCGGCGAGTACGACACCGCGCCGGCCTGAGCTGACTTTTAGTCAGTTTAATTGCCATTTGTCGGCCGATCAGCGTATTCAGCGTTTGTCCAGCCGGTGCGGGCATGATGGCGTGATGCCGGAAGCGATGCAGGCCTGGGAAGTACGGGACGGGCGCCTTGACCTGCACACTGTCGAGAAACCGGAGGCCGGCGGAGACACGTCGGTGGTCCGGGTCGTCTCGGCCGGTGTGTGCGCCAGCGACGTTGCGAAGTTGACCAAAGAGGTGATACCGACGCCGCCCGGGCAACCGTGGCGGCCCGGACACGAGATCGTCGGCTACGCCGCCGACGCGTACGGCCGGGAGCGCCCGGTGGCGATCAACACGCTCGTGCCGTGTGGTGCGTGCGACCGGTGCCGGGCGGGCGAGATCAACGTCTGCCCGCATCTCCGCCTGATCGGCTGGGCGCTGCCGGGCGGCTTCGCGCCGTTCGTCGAGGTGCCCCGCGCCGGCGTGGTCTCGCTGCCGGACGGCCTGGACGACTCGGTCGCGGTGCTGGCCGACCCCATGGCGGTCGCCGTCCACGGCATCCGGTGCGGCCTCGGCCCACCGGCCGGCCGGCTCGGCGTGATCGGTGGTGGGGCGCTGGGTGTCGCCAGCGCCGCCTACGCGGCCGCCCGGGGCTGGCGCACCGACGTGCTGGTGCGCGACACGTCGCGACTGGCGTCGGTGGCGGGCATCCTCGACGCCACGATCCGCCCGCTCGGCTCGGTCCGCCCGGGGGAGTACGACGCGATCGTCGACGCGGCCGGCGGCAAGGACGACACGGCGTTCGTGGCCGCCCTCGACGCGGTTCGCGACGGCGGGCGCATCGTCGTGCAGACCACCTACCACCCGGGGGTGCGCCTGACGCGGGATCTGCGCGAGCCGATCCGGCGCGGGCTGACCGTCGTCGGGTCGTTCACCTTCTGCCGCAAGGGCGGCGACGACTTCCGGCTCGGGCTCGACTTCCTGGCCGGCCACAGCGACTGGGCCAAGCCGTACGCCGGGCACCGCTATCCGCTCGACGGGCTGCCGCAGGCGCTCGACGACCTGTGCTCGAGGCGCCCCGACCGTCCGGTCAAGGCGGTGCTCGGCATCGGCTGAACCCTCGGCGGCCGGCGCCGGCCGAGGGCACAGGCGAGTTGGTCAGGCGATCAGGAGCTCGGCGTCCACGCCGAGGTCGCGCAGCGCGGCCGCGATCTCCTTCTGGTACGACGGATTCGTGATGATGACCGCGCCCGGCTTGAGCTCGGCCAGCGTCTCCGGCGCGTCCACCCGGTGGGCGGTGACCGGCAGGTAGCGACCCCACTTGCGCGGGTTGACGTCGACCACCGCGGCCAGCCGCTTGTCGGCGTCGGCGAAGGTCAGGAACTGCACGCCGCGCGAGCCGGCCCCCCACAGCACCGGGTTGGCGCCCCGCTCGACCAGTTCGGCGATCCGCGTCCGCCACGCCGTCTGCTCGGCCGCGTTGCGCTCGGCGAAGGTGTCCACCGCGGCCAGCTGGCGTTCCCGCTCGGCCGGCCCGGGAATCGGCTGGTCGCCGAGCCGGGGCTGGTCGCCGGCGTTGACCGAGATCTCGAGGAACCGGAACATCCCGCCGAACAGCGTACCCGTGTCCTCGACCCGCCAGCCGGCCCGCTCGGCGATGCGGACCAGCGAATAGGCGTCGAAATAGGAGACGTGCGGGTAGATGACCTCCCAGCCGGCCGTTGACAGGTCGTAGACCGCGTCGGGCACCTCGATGTAGCCGTAGACCCGGCGGTTGCCGGCCTGCTCGCGCAGGTCGGCCAGGAATTCGTACGGGTCGGCGATGTGCTCGAACCAGTGCCGTGAGGTGAACATGTCGAACTCGGGCAGCGCCGAACCGCGCGGGGCGTAACCGGAGTGGAACTCGGCGCCGGACGGATCGGGGCCCTCGGCGCCCGCGTACATCGCGTCGTAGCCGATGCCCTTCGCCCCGGTGTGGTGGCACAGCTCGCGCAGGAACTCGCCCTGACCGCAACCGATGTCGAGCACCCGCCGGCCGGCCAGCGGGAACCGGCCGGCCAGGTGCTTGACCAGCTCGGCCGAGAACGCCTGGAAGGCCGGGGAGTGGTGGAGGTTGGTGTCCATCGTGGTGTCGTAGACCATCAGCTCCGGGTCGAACGCCACGTTGCGGACGTACGCACACTCCGGGCAGTACGCCATCGTCATCCGGCCGACCGGGCTCTCGGCGGCGGCCGTCGCGTCGGCCCAGTGCACGCCGCACAGCACCGGGATGTCACCCAGATCGGCGAACGGGACGAGCGTGGCCTGCGCGCAGGCGTCACAAAGGCGGGACAAGACATCTCCTCGATCGGGTGCGAGAACGAACCTAGTCGGTGCCGGCCACTGGACCGGATGCGGGTTTGAGCGGCCTGCGGGCCCGCCGGAGGGCGTCGACCCACGCCCGCCGTTCACTGCGGGGCACCGCGGTGAACACGTACGCCAGCATGCCACCGCTGCCGCCGACGGCGAGCTGGACGAAGGAACCGGCCCCGGCGACCGAATGGCTGAGCAGCAGGGCCACCAGCGCGGTGAGCGTGCCCGCCAGCAGCGGCCGGATCAGCCGCCCGGCCAGCGGAGACACGGGGACGCCGACCCGGTGCACGGCGTACGCCATCAGGGGGAACGCGACCAGGACGCCGACCGCACCCTGCGCGAACGCCGCCCCTTCGGCGCCACCGCCCTTGGTCGCGAACCACAGCGCGGGCGCGCAGACGACCAGCCAGCCGACGTTGACCGCCAGGGTCAGGCGGGTGGCGCCGGTGCTGTTCAGGATGTCCTCGCAGAGGCCGGTCACCATGCGGACGACCATGAGGATCATCAGGAACCGCAGGGGAGTGGCGGCCGGCAGCCACTTCGGCCCGTACAGGAACATGATGAGGGGATCGGCCAGCACGGCGATCAGCACGGCGATCGGTATGACGGCCAGGAAGAGCAGGAACAGGCTGCGGGTGACGCCCTTGGACAGGCTGTCCTCGTCGCGCTCGGACAGCCGGGCGAAGCCGGGCAGCGACACGAACCGGACGGCGCCGCCGATGATGCCCGGAGTCCACCCGGAGATGCTCACCCCGAGCATGTACAGGCCGAGCACGCCGGCCCCGAGCACCCGGCCGACGACCACCTTGTCGGACTGCTCGAGGATCGACTGGACGGCGAGGCTGACCGTCAGCGGCAGCCCGAAGGCCAGGAGTTTGCGGGCCACGGCCCGGTCGATGCCGATGCGGAACGGCAGGCGCGCCCACGCGAAGACCAGGATGCTGGTCGTCGCCGAGCTGGCGAGCTGCCCACCGACCAGCGCCATCGCGCCGGCCCCGGCGAACGAGAGCCCGATCGCCACGACCCCGTTGGCCACCACGCCGGCGGCGTTCGCCAGCACGTAGCGGCGCTGCTGGAAGGTGCGCAGCAGATAGGCGCTGCGGACGGCGGTGATGCCGTCGATCAGGACGTTGGCCGTGTAGAGACGGATCGCCCAGGTCGCCTCGGGCACCCCGGAGAAGTGCGCGAACGACGGCGCGAGGAACCAGGTGACGCCGTAGACCAGGAAGCTGCACGACGCCGCGAGCGTGGACGCGGTCGCCGCCATGTCCTCGAGCCGGCCCCGCCACTGGATGGTGGCCGGGATCAGCCCGATGTCGTTGATGTGGATGACGAACTGCATGGCGGCCAGGGCGACCGCGTAGACGCCGAAGTCGTGCGGCGCGAGCAACCGGGCCAGGGCCAGGCTGGTGGCGAAGGAGCCGATCCGGGTGATCCCGTTGCCCAGCAGCCCCCAGGTGAGCCCTCGGCCGGCCTTGCGGCCGAGCGACTCGCTGTCGGGGACGGGACCCGGATCGTCCGGCCGGACCGGTTCGGTGCTGACTGATTCGCTCACGAGATCCTCGCCTTTTTTATGACGGGGAGAACTGGCCTCGGGCAGACTAGCTGAATCACCGGAATGCATTCTCGTCTCGATCATCGAATGAGTCGGGAGTCCAACCGGCACCGGCGAGATATTGTCGCTCTTGTGCGAGGTGGGGCGATATTCCAGAGGCGTCAAGCCGGTGTTCCGGGCGTGTTTGTGTCGTATTCCTGATAGCTGTCCAGGTGCCTGCCATCTGCACCGTGACCGGCGAAGCTCCCGACGGAAGCGCCGAACAGGCAAAGGCTTCAGATGGTTCGGGCCCAATTACCGGCCCGTTGGCGGTTGCCGCGCGCACCCGATTGTTCTAATAGACGCCCGGACCGGTTACCGGGCGGTTATCGGCGCGCGGATCCGAGCTTTCCCGGCGGTCACCCCGCGGGTGCAATGGCCCCGATGCGGTAAAGTGCGCCGGACGGCCCGAGGAAGGAAATCCGGATGTCGAACCCCACGCCGCTGGTGTCCATCGGTCTGCCGGTCCGCAACGCGGGCTCCCGGATAGCCGAGGTGGTGCGCTCGGTGATGGCCCAGGACCATCCGGAGCTCGAACTGGTCATCTCGGACAACGGGTCGACCGACGACACCGAGGACGTCTGCCGCGAGCTCGCCCGCGGCGACAGCCGCATCGCGTACCACCGGCAGCCGGAGAACATCGGCCTCTTCAACAACTTCGTCTTCGCCTCCCGGGCGGCCAAGGGCAGCTACTTCCGGTGGATCGGCGACGACGACCGGCTCGAGCCCCACATGGTCAGCCGGTGCCTGCGGGAGTTCGAGGCCGACCCTCGGCTGGTGCTCGTCACCACCGGCATCGAATACACCGGGCCGGACGGCACGACCGGCACCGAGCCCTACGCGGGCACCGCGATGCGCTCGGACGACCCGGCCGTCCGGTTCGCCGAGTGGATGCGGCTGCTCAACGCCAGCCACCTGCTGCTCGACCCGATGTACGCCCTGCTGCGCCGCGACGTGGTGATCGGCCTGCCCCGGCGCAACATGCTGCACGAGGACGAGATCTTCGCGTCGAAGCTCGCGCTCGCCGGGCCGTGGGGCCACGTCGGGGAGGTGCTCGCCCACCGCAACTGGCGTCCCGACTCGATGTCCGCGCTGGGCCGGCGGCTCGACGTGCCGAAATGGCAGTGGCGCATGCACAACGCGTTGCAGGCGCGCGAGACGATCGCGTGGGTCAACCAGGCCGACCTCACCGACGAGCAGCGCCGCCAGGCGGTCGCCGCGGTCCGCCGGTTCTACCTCGCCCGGCAGTGGAACGTCATCGAGCGCCGCAGCCGGAAGATCGTCCGCATCGCGACCCGTCGTTGAGAGGGTCCGGGCGAACGCCCGGACCGTTCATCCACCGCGCCGTTTCATCCACCGCGCCGTTTCATCCACCGCGCCGTTTCATCCACCGGGCCGTTCATCCACCGCGCCGTTCATCGACCGACGTTCATCCACCGGGCCGTCGGGAGCCGGGCCGTCGGGAGCCGGGCCGTCGGGAGCCGGGCCGTCAGGAGCCGGGCCGTTAGGAGCCGGGCCGTTAGGAGCCGGGCCGTCAGGATTCCGGCTCGATGGCCACCACCGAGATGGACGGCACCTGAGCCCGGCCGATCGCGGCCCCTCCGATCGCGGTCTTCGGCCGGCCGACGAGTTGGGCGGCGGCCTGAGCGGCGGGCTGGGCGGCGGCCTGAGCGGCGGGCTGGGCGGCGGCCTGAGCGGCGGGCTGGGCGGCGGCCTGAGCGGCGGGCTGAGCGGCGGCTTGAGCGGCGGCCTGGGTGCAGGGCTGAGCGGCCGGCTCGGCGGCGGCCGGACCGGCGGGAGGGGCGACGGGCGCCGGATGCCGGCGGGCCAGCACGGCCTCGCGCAGTGCGCTCCAGCTGCGGTAGCGCTGGAACGGGATCTCGAACACCGCGGCGAACCAGCGGGCCGCGACCAGCGACAGCGGAACCACCAGGACGAGCGTCACCAGGAACCGGGGCAGCCCGGCCCGGACGTGCGGGGCGACGATCTTCTCGCCGACCGCCACCACGATCGGCGCGTGGATCAGGTAGAGGCTGTAGGAGAACGTCCCCAGCCGGCGGATCGGGCGGGTGTCGAGCAGCCGTCGCAGCGGACGGGGCCGCCCGGTCGCCACGGCGGCCAGCAGCAGGGCGATGGCCGGCGCGCAGGCCAGGTCGACCCAGAACAGCTCGTCGGCGAACCGGCTGGTGCTGCGCAGCACCAGCCAGGCCAGCACCGGCAGGGCGGCCGCGAGCGCGAACCACTGCCATGGCAACCGGCGTACGCGATCGGTGGCCCGCAGGATGCCCGCGGCGGCCAGGCCGACCGCGAAGAGGAGGGCGAACTGCGGCGTCAGCCGCAGGAGCAGGTTGACCGCCGCGACGTGCGGCGCGAGCACGCCGACCGCGGCCACCGCCACGGTCACCACGGACACCATGACCGCGGTGCCGGCCCGGCGCAGCAGCACCAGCATAAGCGGGAAGACCACGTAGAGCTGGGCCTCGACCGCGATCGACCAGAACGCGCCGTTGGGCGTGGGCGAGCCGATCACGTCCTGCAGCAGCAGGCCGTAGGCGACCACCGACTTGCCGGTCGGCGCCAGCTCGTCGGGCTGGGGAACCACGGTCCACGCGATGATCAGGCTGAACACCAGCGCGGCCCAGTACGGCGGCAGGATGCGCCAGGCCCGGCGGTAGGCGAACCGGGCCCGTCCGCCGAGCTGCCAGTCCCGCCGGGCCGGCCCGATGCCGAGCGAGAAGCCGGACAGCGTGATGAACACGACGACCGCGAGATGCCCGTACAGAAGCCAGGAGAGCCACCGGGGACCGGTGTTGGCCGGGAAGCCCGGGTACGACAAAAGGTATGTGTGGTGCAGGACGACGAACAGGGCGGCCAGGCCGCGGATGCCGTCCAGACCGGACACGCGGCGGTCGTCGGTGACTTCGGTGCTCATGGTTCCTCTCACCCGGGTCGAGGGCACAGCCGAGTGTGCCAAGGCGGCGCACGGTGCGGGTGACGACCGGGGGCGCGCTGATCGGGTCGCTGGCAAGCCATCCTGAAACGCCCGATCGGGCAGGCACATCGGTTGTTCGGCCGGACCGGATGCCCCTTCGTCGCTGTGCTGGTCGGCCGACCCCGGTCGCGTGTCGGCATAACGACTCAACCGTCCAGGCATATCTGTCCGGCGGTCGGCGGCCGCTTCCGGACGCGGTTACTGTAGTCGGGCCGGAGAGTGCGTGGTCCAATGCTGCGGGGCTCTTCCCCGGGTGCCCGCGGCCGCCTGCCGGCGGGAAACGTCCTCGGAACAGGGTGTGTGAAACGACGTGACGACGAGCGTGATCGGTCTGGCCGACCCGGCCGACCTGGAACCGTCCCTGCTGTACGAGCGGACATACACGTCACGCCGCCGACCGACGTACATAGACGCGGCCGTGCTGCTCAGCCTCATGTTCATCCTGATCGCGATCATCCCGGCCCGGCTGGTCCTGCCCGGGGCCACCGACCTCGGCCGGCCGTCCCTGATCGTCGGCTTCCTGCTGTTCTTCTGGTGGATCTGCACGCGGTTCAGCCCACGCCTGGTGATGACCGGCCCTCAGCCCATCCGGTGGGCCTTCATCGGCTACTTCGGCGTTCTTCTCATCGGGTACGCAGTCGGATATCTGCGCGGCCTGACGTCGATGGAGGCGAACGCCGCCGACCGGGCCATGCTCTACCTGTGCGTCTTCGGCGGTGCCGTGCTGACCGCGGCCGACGGCCTGCCCAACTGGATCCGGCTGCGGACGCTGCTCAAGGTGCTGGTGGCCTCGGCCACCTTCGTCGCCGCGTTCGGCGTCGTCGAATACCTGGTCGGGCGCGACCTCAGCGGCTATCTGCTGGTTCCCGGGCTGCAGGAGAAGGGCTGGATCCCGGTTCTGGAGGACCGCGGCGCCGGCGTCCGGGTGGCGAGCACGACCTCCCACTACATCGAGATGGCGGCCTACCTCGCGCTGATCCTGCCGTTCGCCTTCCACTTCGCCATCTTCAGCCGCTCCAAGCAGCGCTGGATGGCGGTTGTCGCGACGGTCGTCATCGCGGCCGGCATCGCCTCGACGATCTCCCGCACCGGCATCCTGGCCGAGGGGGTCATGTTCCTGGTGCTGATGCCACTGTGGACGTGGCGCATGCGGTACAACATCGGCGCCTGCGTCGCCGCGGTCGTCGCCGCCGCCATGGCCGCCAAGCCGGGCCTGGTCCGCACGCTGTACCAACTGTTCGACAACCCGACCGACAACTCGTCCATCACCGCGCGGTACGAGCGCTACCCGCTGGCGTTCCGCTACATCTCCGAGCGCCCGTGGCTGGGCCGCGGCACCGGCACCTGGGTGTCCCCGCAGTACCAGATCATGGACAACCAGTGGCTGGACAACCTGCTGGCCAACGGCATCGTCGGCACGGTGGCGTACGCCGCCCTGCACCTCACCGCGATCGCGCTGGCCTGGATGGCGATGCGGCGGGCGCCCAACCGCGAGGTGAAGCACCTGTGCGCGGCGCTGATCTCGACGCAGGTGATGGGGCTGGTCGTGGCGGCGACGTTCGACTCGCTGTCGTTCCTGACCTTCGCCACCACGCTCGCCCTGACCATCGGGATGTGCGGCACGGTGTGGCGGCTGACCCACCCGGCGCGGGTCGTGCGTACCTCGGCCACCCGGACGCTGAACCACCGCCTCTGAGTCCGCGCCTCCGAGTCTGCGCCGCTGAGTCCGGCCGTACGGAAAAGGCCCCGAGTCCGTCTCTCCGGACTCGGGGCCTTCTCCGTACGGGAGGACTCAGGCGGCCTCGGCCGGAGCCGGCTGGCGGCGAATCAGGGCCACCCACTGCTTCATCTGGTCGCGCGGGATCGCGGCCGGGACGTAGACCAGGAGGCCGACGACGCCGCCGACCAGCAACTGGAAGAACGGGTAGGGGCCGCCGGCGAAGTGCACCGCCACCCAGGCGGCCGCGCCGGCCAGCACGCCCGCACACAGCGGGCGGACCATGGCCAGCGCGAGCGGCCGCAGCGCGACCTTGCTGCGGCGGAGCGCGACCGCCGTGAGCGGCACCGCCACGAGCAGCCCCACACCGGTCTGGGCCAGGGCCGCGCCGTGGATGGCACCGGCCTTGGTGGCGAACCACAGGGCCGGGAAGAGCACGACGGCCCAGCCCACGTTGAGCCACAGCGTGGCCCGGGTCGCGCCGGCCGCGGTCAGCACGTCGGTGCACATCCCGGTGGCCATGCGCACCAGGGTGAGCCCGACCAGGATCTGCAGGACCGAGGCGGCCGGCGCCCAGCGGTCGCCGTAGAGCAGCGTGACCAGCGGGGTGGCCAGCACCGCGGTGAGCGCGATGATCGGTGCCATCACGGTCACCAGCAACGGCATCGTGCGCAGTACGCCGTTCGACAGCGCGTCGCCGTCCCGCTCCGACAGCCGGGAGAAACCGGCCACCGAGACGTACCGGACGGCCTGGCCGAGCGTGGTCTGGGCCCAGCTCGCCACGTTGAACGCGAGCAGGTAGAAACCGACCAGGACCGGACCGGTGAGGTGACCGATGATCGTGAACTGGGCGTTGGTGACGATCGCCTCGACGCCCAGGCTGACCGCCAGGGGCACGCCGAAGACCAGCAGCTTGCGGGCGATCGCGCGATCCAGGCCGTAGCGGAAGGGCACGTCGCCGTAGTAGAAGACCAGCACGCCGGTGACCGCCGCGCCGGCGACCTGACCCCAGGCGAAGCTGTACGGCCCGGCGCCGCCGACGGCCAGGCTGATCGCCAGCGCCGCGTTGGCCACCAGGCCGACCGAGTTGGCGGTCACCAGCTTGCCCTGCTGGAAGTTGCGCATGAGGGAGCCGCTGCGGACCGCGGTGACCCCGTCGATGACGATGACCAGGGCGAGCAGCCGCACGACGCCGACCGCCGACCGGTTGCCGGCCGCCTCGGCGAAGAACGGCGCCGTCACGTAGAACAGGCCGTAGAGGCCGAACGCCATGCCCATCGCCATGGTGGCCGCGGTGGGCGCCATCTCCTCGAGCTTGCCCCGCCACTGCACGGTGGCGGCGATCAGGCCGCCGTCGTTGATGTGCATGAGCACGGTGGTGGCCGCCATCGCGATCGCGTAGACCCCGAAGTCGGCCGGGGCCAGAATCCGGGCCAGGGCCAGGCCCATCGCGAACGAGCCGACCTTGGTGACCATGGTGCCGAGCAGACTCCAGCGGAGGCCACGACCGGCTCGGCGCCCGAGCGACTCGCCCACGACGGGTTCCGTTATCGCCGCCTCGCTCGTCACTGCTCTCCCGCCGGTTCCGTTACCTTTTCGAGCCAGATCTCACGCCAGTACGGCGTGATCGAGCGAGGGCAGTTCGCGTGGAGCACGCCCTCACAGATGATGTCTTCGAGCACGAGGCAGGGCGAGCGCATGACCAGCATCTTGCCACTGTGCTCGTCGATGATGTGATCGACCCGGCGGGCCACCCGCGCGGTGCGACCGCAGAAGCGGGCCATCTCGGAGTCGAAGCCCATGCCCCGGTTGAGCAGCTCGGGGTTGAGGGTCAGCTCGATCTCGGCGCGGGACTTGACCCGCACCAGGTCGCCCGGCTGGATGCCGGTGACGCCGGTCGGGGTCTTGCCGGTGGCCCGGCCGACCAGGTCACCCCAGTGCTTGCCGCCCTTGAGCCGCAGGCCCCGGGGTGCCACGTCCTGGAGACGGTTGTAGAGCCCGACCAGGAATGTCGCGGCGGTCCGGAACACGCCGACGTTGCCGGAGCGCACGTCGTCGGTGTACTGGCTCAGGGTGAGCAGGGGGAGCGGCCGCGGGGTCGACCGCAGCATCTCGGTGGCCTGGCAGCGGTAGCGGGGGCTGCCGTCCTCGGCGTCCGGCCGGCGGCTGGTGATGGTCAGCAGCGGCAGCAGCTGGGGCGCGCCGGATTCGGGGACCGGCACGTCGGCCGGGGTGCCCGGCTCGACCTTGCGCAGCCACGCGTGTTTCCAGTAGATGAGGCAGGTGGCCTGGCAGCCGCCGTGTTCCTCGCCGCCGCAGCGGACGCCGGCCAGGTGGACGGCGTTCTCCAGCTTGTGGATGCCGCTGCGGTTGATCGTGTCGCAGGCCTTGTGGGCGACCTTGCCGACGGTCAGCCGCTTGCCGCAGTACTTGAGCATCTCCGGCATGAACGGCATCGCGTCGAGCTCGCCGTTCTCGTCCAGGGTGGCGAGGATCTCGGCCGGGCCGCGGACCTCGACAACGTCACCCACCCTCAGGTCGAGGGCGGCGTTCACCGCTGAGGTCATGAGGCCCGTCCCGTCCAGCGCAGGTCGGAGCCGATGCGGCCGGCCGCGTGCAGGGCGTTGATCTTCTTCAGTCGCTGGTGGCGCTCGCCGAACAGGTCCTCGAGCGTCAGGCCGTACTTCTGGTATTGCTCCGCCAGCTGCTCGATGCCCTTACGGACCGTCCACTGTGGCTTGAAACCGGGCACCTCGGCGGCGATCCGGTCGCACGAGACGCGGTAGTTGCGGGCGTCGGCGCCCGCGCCCTCGGCGAACGTCACCTCGCCGCCGACCACGTCGCGGACCAGCTCGGCGACGTCGCGGATCAGGTAGTTCTCGTCGGAGTGGCCGACGTTGAACGGCCGCGCGTGCACCGTCTCGCGGGGCGCCTCGAGCAGCGCGATGAAGGCCGAGGCGATGTCGTCGGCGTGGACGAGCGGGCGCCAGGCCATGCCGTTGCTGCGCAGGCCCACCTTGCCGGCCAGCAGCGCGTGCCCGACCAGGTCGTTGACCACCAGGTCGCCGCGCAGGCGCGGCGAGAAGCCGTACGCGGTCGCGTTGCGCAGGAAGATCGGCGAGAAGTCGTCGCCGGCCAGCTTGACCAGGTCCTGCTCGGAGAGGATCTTCGACTCGCCGTACGGCGTGAGCGGCGCGAAGTCCGCGTTCTCGTCGAGCGGCCGGTCGTCGGTGCCGGCGCCGTAGAGGCTGCACGAGGAGGAGAACAGGAACCGGGTGACCCCGGCGTCCTTGGCCGCCTGGGCGAGCCGGATCGTCGAGCGGTGGTTCACGTCGTACGTGAGTTCGGGGTCGAGGTCGCCCAGCGGGTCGTTGCACAGCGCGGCCAGGTGCATCACCGCGTCGGGGGCGACCTCGGCCAGATGTTCGGCGGTCACGTCCCGCAGGTCGACCCGCAGCGCCGGAACGTCCTCGGGCACCGGCCCGATCGTGCCGTCCGCGAACAGGCCGACATCGAGGCCCAAGACCTCGTGACCGGCGTCGAGCAGGCGGGGTACCAGCACACTTCCGAGGTAACCCTCGTGGCCGGTTACGAGAACTCGCATGCAGTACTCCTGGGTGCTGGCGCCCGCAGGCGCACGGATGTTACGCAGCGGCCGAGGTCGTCGGCGGACACAAACAGGGTTGACGGCGGTTCCGGTCGGCACAACCGCACGAACGACCACTTCCGTGGTCGGATTGCCGTCTCGGGCTCGAGCGGTGGATCGGCGGGTCAGGGCAGGCAGATTTTAGACGTGAGCGCGGGACCGCCTGAAGGGTCACGGGACGGTTGTGACCGGAGGCCGACCAGGGAGCGACGGACCTACAGGTGGGCGCCGCCGTTCGGACAAACTTGGGTGCCCGGCCGGCGGCCGCCGTCACGGGGTGATCTTGTAAATGTGGTAGGAGTATTCCTTGGCGAAGCTGTCCGTGATCGCGCCGTTGCTGATCGGTACGGACCGGTTCTCGAACATCACCTCGGCCGAGGAGCCCGCGACACCCTTGGGCAGGGTCAGCCGCTGCTTCCCGGTGCCGCCGGTGCGGCCCGGCATCGCGAAGATGTAGTACGACCCGTCGTGCGCCTTGAGCATGGTGTCGAGCTGCTTGTTGAACTGCCACTTGTACGACTCGGTGTTGAGCACCGGCGCCAGGCTGGTGATGTGGCGGTCCAGTTCGGACACCGCCGGGCGGACCGCCTTGCCGCACTGGTCGCGCAGCACGTGCTGGCTGATGCAGGACCCGCTGAAGTTGTGGTTGAAGTAGAGGATGCCGCGCGCCTCGTGGATCAGCGAGTTCATCACCGCGCCGCCGATCTGGTCGGCGGTGATGGTCGGTGCCTTCGCGTCGGTGAACGGGTGGCCCACCTCGACGAACGCGTAGATCGCCTGAAGCTTGCCGTCCAGCGCGTCGAGCCGGCGCATCTTGTCCATCGTGCGGCCGTAGTTGGCGGCCCGGCGGCAGGCGGCGGTCGTCCTGATGCCGATGGTCGGCCCCTCGGAGCCCTCACAGAGATCCGGGTCGGTGTACCAGTACTCGTCGTTGGACGTCACCGACGTGTAGCTGTTCACGAACCTGCTCGCGTCGGCGTCCTCCTGCCAGAACATGACGCCCTTGCCGTAGTTCGCGTACAGGAAGCGGCCGTCGCCGGACGGGAGTGCGGCGGTCAGCTTCTTCATCGCGTCGTAGCCGCAGTCGTACTTGCCCGAGGTGCAAGGGATGCCCGCCTCGGGGAACTTCCCGTTCCAGGTGCTCGTGCCGGCGCCGCCCCACATGTCGACCTCGTCGTTGACGAGCCAGCCGATGGTCTCGCCGCCGCTGCCCTTGTGGACCTTCGAGGTCATCGCGTGCATGCCGTTGCTATTGATCAGGCCCATGTCGGAGTCGTCGGTGAGCTCCACGTACGTGTTGAGGCCGGCCGCCTTGTCCTTGTCGATGTCGTCCTGGCTGAGCACGCTCTCGTACCAGACGCCGATCGGGAAGAAGTTCGGATCGGTCCAGCCGGCGTTGGCCGCCTTGGGGAACTTCGAGTAGTAGGCGGGGCCGCCGTCCCAGGGGATGCGCGGCAGATTGAGCGCGGCGACGTCGGCCGGAGGAGCGATGCTCTGCTTGGGCGCGCCCTTCGCCTTGGCGGAGGGGCCGGCGGCGCCTTTCTGGCCGGAGCCCGGCGTCTGGGTGCCGGAGACATCGGTCTTGCCGAAGAAGGAAAAGGTATCCGACCCGGAATTGATCGCATATGCGGCGACCGAGCCGCCCAGCACCAGCACGGCAAGTGTGGCGACGCTGGTGATGAGGATCCTCCGGCGACGCCGCCCCGGGCGCACATCCCGGCCGTCAGGTTCTTTGCCGGACAATTCCTGGCTTTCCACCTGCTATTTCCCCCCTCGGTGGCCGGCGCGTCGCCGTCCCTGGGAAAGCGGACACCCGGCTGACCCTATCCACCCGGCGCAAAGCGCCGACGGTTATGGAGAATCCCTCGCAAGAACTGCCGAGATCCATTTCGTCGTGCGAATGACTAATCGCGGACGGCCGGCTCCGACGGGACGGCCTGGTCGGCGGCGCCGCGCGGTGCGGGAACCGTGGCCGGTGCGGTGCTGCGGCTGCCCCAGCCGGAACGGACGTCCCAGTCCGGCGAGCGCCGCTTGCGCTCGGCCCGCAGAACCACCGACACGTAGACGACCGCCGACGGCATCAGCCACGGCGCGCGCAGCACGACGTCGCGCATCCACGATGTCGCACTGGAACCCGGAACGGGATCGCGGTTCAGGTCGTATTCCGGCGGCGCGGACTCGACGAACCGCCAGAACTCGTCGTTGCCGTCGCGGGCGCGGGCGACCCGGCGTACCAGATTGTTCATGGTGCGCGGGGCGACGACCCGGATCGACTGCGGGATCTCCGCCTTCTCGTCCGCCTCCACGATCGCGTCCAGGAACATGTCGTCGGCGGTGAGTTCCGGGAACCGCTTGAAGCGGGCGCGCGCCGTGCCGGACAGCGCGATGATGCCGCGCCCGAACAGCCGGCCGCGGAACACCGGCAGCCGCGCGTTGATGCGGTAATAGGAGCGGACCGGCCAGGTACTCGCCGACGCGTCGGACTCCAGGCGCGGCACGGCGGCTTCGATGCCCGGCCGCGCGACGGCGCCGGCCAGCGCCCGGATCAGGCTCACGTCGGCCGGGACGTCGGCGTCCATGTAGATCCGTACGTCGCCGGTGGCGAGTTCGTCGCCCGCGTTGAGCGCCGCGGTCTTGGACGGAGTGGTGATCTCCGCTACCCGCACGCCGAAGGAGCGGGCCACCTCGGCGGTGCGGTCGGTGCATCCGTTGGCAGCGACAATGATCTCCAGATCCGGACCGAATCCGTGCGATTCAGTCAAAGCGCGCAACGTACTGGCGATTCCGGCTTCCTCGTTGAAAGCCGGCATGATGACGCTGATCTGCACCCTGCGATACTTCCGTCCGGATCGGAACTCTCACAACCGGTCGAAAGTACGAGCAGCTATCCCGTAGACGACAGTGGCGGCGTCCATTCGTTCTCTTGTCCGGTGGCCCGGTGTCGGTAGGTTGCTCGGTGTGCAGGTATCAAAGGGCGGGCCGGAAACCGTTGTCGGACGGCCAAATCGGGTAATAATGGGTGGTGTCGGATTTGACCCACTTGAGGAAAATGAAGTAGTAGACCTGGTTCTGGCGGAATTGTCGGCTGGGCGCGGTGGACAGATCATCACGCCCAATGTGGACATCCTCCACCGGGTCGCCCGCGACCCGGAGGCCCGCGCCCACCTCGACGCGTCGTCGATCGTCGTGGCCGACGGCAAGCCGCTCATCTGGGCGAGCAAGATCGCCGGCACCGCGCTGCCGGCCCGGGTCCCCGGCTCCGACCTGATCTGGAGCCTCTCGGCCGGGATGGCCGGCGCCGGCCGCTCGGTCTACCTGCTCGGCGGCGAGCCGGGCACCGCCGAGATGGCCGAGGAGAAGCTGCGCGAGCGGTTCCCGGACATCAAACTGGTCGGGCACCTCAGCCCGTCGTTCGGGTTCGACACCCGCGCCGAGGAATACGACGCGGTGTGCGACGCCGTCGTCAGCGCCGCGCCCGACCTGGTCTTCGTCGGCTTCGGCTTCCCGAAACAGGAACGGGTCATCGCGCGGCTGCGCCCCCGGCTGCCGCAGACCTGGTTCATGGGCTGCGGTGCGGCGATCGGCTTCGTGGCCGGCGTGCACTCCCGGGCGCCCGGCTGGATGCAGCACAGCGGCCTGGAATGGGTGCACCGGCTGCTCCTGGAGCCCCGGCGGCTGGTCCGCCGCTACCTCGTCGATGACGCGCCGTACGCCCTGGGCCTGCTCGCCGGCAGTGCCCGCGCCCGGCTGAGCCGCAACGGAGGAACCCGGTGAGCCCGGACGTCTCGGTCGTCATCGTCTCGTACAACACCGTCGAGCTGACCCTGCGCTGCCTGGGGCAGCTGCTCGACAGCCGCACCGACGACATCAGCTTCGACGTCGTCGTCGTCGACAACGCCTCGGCCGACGGGTCGGCCGACGCGATCGCCGAACGGTTCCCCGAGGTCCGGCTGATCCGGCTGCCCGTCAACGTGGGCTGGGGCCGGGCCATCAACCGGGGCGTCGTCGCGAGCTCCGGCCGGCACGTGCTGTTCCTCAACCCGGACGCGGCTCCGGCCGGCCACCCGGTCGCCGAGCTGGCCCGGTTCGCGCGGCAGCACCCCGAGCACGGCATCTACACCGGCCGCACGCTGCACGCCGACGGCACCGACGACATGTACTGCTGCTGGGGGCTGCCCAGCCTGCGCGGCTACCTCGGTTTCGCCACCGGGCTGTCGACCGCCTTCCCGAACAGCTCCTGGCTCAACCCGGAGGACCTGCCCGGCTACGACCGGCGCACGGTGCGCGAGGTGCCCGCGGTGTCCGGGTGCTGCATGCTCGTCGACCGCCAGCTGTTCAACCAGCTCGGCGGTTTCGACCCGGTGTTCTTCCTCTACAGCGACGACATCGACCTGTGCGCCCGGGCGGCCGCGCTCGGCGCCCGGCCGGTCGTGGTCCCCGGCGCGGCGGTCGTCCACGTCGGCGGGGCGTCGTCGAGCTCGGAGGGCCAGCGCATCAAGATTCTGCGCGGCAAGGCCACCTACGTCCGGCGGCACTGGTCGCGCCCGCGCGCTCAGCTCGCCCTCACGCTCATGAAAGCCGGGGTCGGCCTGCGGGCCGCCGGCAAGACGGTTCTGGGCCGGGAGCGGTCGCGTGGCGTCGACTGGCCGGCCGTGTGGCGTGAGCGCCGGACCTGGTCGGCCGGCTGGCCCGCGGTCGACGAGCCGCGCCCTCCGCACAGCGCGCTCGACGCGATGACGCCGTCGGCCTGACGGCCGATCGCCCGAACCAGAAAGCCCTCGGTGCTCGGCACCGAGGGCTTCTTCCTGCTCTTTTCCGTACGCGCGAGCCTTTTTCAGTACGCGCCGGAGCTCCGCATGACCGCGCTGACCGTGCGGGCCAGGATCGCCACGTCCATGGCGAGCGACCAGTTCTCGACGTACGTCAGGTCGAGGCGGATCGAATCCTCCCACGACAGGTCGGAGCGGCCGGAGACCTGCCAGAGACCGGTCAGGCCCGGCTTGACGACCAGGCGCCGGCGCATGTCGTCGGGGTAGCCGGCCACCTCGCGGGCCAGCGGCGGGCGCGGCCCGACCAGCGACATGTCGCCCTTCAGCACGTTCATCAGCTGGGGCAGCTCGTCGAGGGAGAGCCGGCGCAGCCAGCGGCCGACCGGGGTGACCCGGGGATCGGACCGCATCTTGAACAGCTCGCCGTCGCTGTCGTTGAGGTTGCGCAGCTCCTGCAGCCGGGCCTCGGCGTTGACGACCATCGTGCGGAACTTGTAGAGCACGAACGGGCGGCCGTCCTTGCCCACCCGTTCCTGCCGGAAGATGGCCGGCCCGCGACCGCCCGCGCCGAACCGCACCAGCATCGCCACCACGATCAGCAGGGGCGAGAACATCAGCAGGAGCAGGAACGCGCCGACCCGGTCGAAGGCGTTCTTGATCAGGCGGGCGCTGCCCTTGAGGCGCGGGTGCTCGACGTGCAGCATCGGCAGGCCGTCGACCGGGCGGATCGTGGTGCGGTCGCCGGCCACGTCGACCAGCGTGCTGGCCACGATCAGGTCGATCTCGTCGCGTTCCAGCTGCCAGGCCAGGCGGCGCAGTTCGGCGCCGTCGATCTCGGGACAGCTGAGCACGACGACCGTGTCGGCGCCGGCCTCGGTCACCGCCGCGGCCACCTGATCGAAGTTGCCGTAGATGGGTGGCAGTCCCTTCGCCGGCTCGCTGTGGGTGCCCGGTGGCAGGCAGGCGCCGACGATGCCGAGACCGTGGTGGCTCTCGTGTCTCATCCGCCGGCTCATGTCGGCGACCGCCTTCGCATGACCGACCAGGATCACCCGGTGCAATCGATCACCGCGCGACCAGGCACGGTGCAGTAACTGGCGGAACACGTACCGTGCCGCCACATCGACGACCGTGGCCATGGGAACCGCGATGATGACGTAACCGCGGGCCAGGCGGAGGTCGAACGAGAACGAGATAATGGCCAGGACGGCGGTCAGGCCGAGACCGGAACGGACCACCCGTGCGTATTCGTCGGTGCCGACGAAAAGGTGGCGTGACTCATAGGCCCGATTGAGCGCGAGGACCGCGATCCAGGGCAGCGGAAATACCAACGTCAACAGTCGGTAGTCCAACAGGAACGTTTCCGTGTTGGATCCACGGAATCGCAGGGCGAGGGCGGCCGACGCGGCGGCCAGACCCACGATCCAGTCGATGAAGATCAGGCCCAGCGCGTACCTGCCGCGCCAGTCGGAACGGGCCGGTGTAGTGCGGAGCTCCTCCTCCTGGAGGGTGTTGAGCTGCCGCTTTTTCTGGTTGATATCGACGGTCGACCCTGACTCGATCGTCTGCACGCCTAGCCTCCGTCATCGACTGCGGCCAACCATGATGCTGGACTCGGTTGGGAACGGCCTCCCCGGCCGTGCCGGGAGACCCCACCCGGGGAATCCTGCTGAATGGTCCCTCGTTTGCGCTACATCTTTCCGTTCGACTCGGGTGACGAATCGGAGGATGCCAATTCACAAGCTGGTGCAAGGTGTTCAATTCGGGCGAACGCCATGCACCGCATACTTCGGAGCACAACGTGTGGGAATTGCCGCCGGGGCGGCAAACTCATACCCCACCGAACTGCGTCGGTCAATCGGTCGTGGACAAACGGGAATGTATTACATCCGACCGTTTTATCGATCGAGGTCTTCGGTGTACGCGAGACATGTTCCGTATTCCGGGAGCAGACCGCTGGAGCGCGCCTCGGCGAGCGAGGGCGCTTCGGCATCCTTGATGGACAGTAGTGGGACGGTTACAGGCCAGGCAATGTCCAGTTCCGGATCGAGCGGGTCGATGCCGTGCTCGTGGCCCGGACGGTAGGTGCTGGAGCAGAGATAGGCCACCGTGGCGCCCTCGGTCAGCGCGCAGAACCCGTGGCCGAGACCCTCGGCGAGGTAGATGGCCCGGCGGTCCTCGTCGTCCAGCCGCACCGACTCCCAGGTGCCGAACGTCGGCGATCCGACACGGAGGTCGACGATCACGTCGAGCACGGCCCCGGACACGCAGGTGATGTATTTCGCCTGCCCGGGCGGCACGTCGGCGAAATGCACGCCGCGGACGACGTCCTTGGCCGAGGTGGAGAGGTTGGCCTGGGCCAGGTCGAGCGGATGGCCGACCGCGGCCGCCAGCGCATCGAACCGGTACCACTCCATGAAGGTGCCGCGCGGGTCACGGTGCTGCACCGGGGTCACCTCAAAGGCACCCTGGATGGCGAGCGGGCGGATCTTCATCGAGCAACACCGTACTCTCCGGTGCTCAGCAGTCTCACGAGGTATCCGCCGTACCCACTTTTCAGGAGCGGCTCCGCTAGCTGCGACAACTCGTCGTCGGTGATGAAACCGTTACGCCAGGCGGCCTCCTCGACGCATCCGATCTTGAGGCCCTGGCGCTCCTCAATCACCCGAACGTATTCCGACGCCTGCACCATCGACTGAAAAGTGCCGGTGTCGAGCCAGACCGTGCCCCGGTCGAGCGGGGTCACGTCGAGGCGGCCCTGCTTGCGGTACTCCTCGTTGACCGCGGTGATCTCCAGCTCGCCGCGCGCGCTGGGCTCCAGCTTCTCGGCGATCCGCACCACGTCGGCGTCGTAGAAGTAGAGGCCCGGCACGACGTAGGTCGACTTCGGGCGGGCCGGCTTCTCCTCGATCGAGAGGACCTTGCCGTTCGCGTCGAACTCGACCACGCCGTAGCGCTCCGGGTCGGCGACCGGGTAGGCGAAGATGCGCCCGCCGGCCGGCTGCTGGAAGTCGGTCAGCTGACGGCCCAGGCCGACGCCGTGGAAGATGTTGTCGCCGAGGATCAGGGCGACCGGCTGGTCCCCGATGAAATCGGCACCGATGCGGAACGCCTGGGCGATCCCGTCCGGTTTCGGCTGTTCGGCGTAGCTCAGGGAGAGCCCGAACCGGCTCCCGTCGCCCAGCAGTCGCTCGAAGTGGGGCTGATCCTCGGGGGTCGTGATCACCAGGACCTCGCGGATCCCGGCCGACACGAGGGTGGTCAGCGGGTAGTAGATCATCGGCTTGTCGAAGATCGGCATCAGCTGCTTCGACATCGCGAGGGTTATGGGCCAGAGGCGGGAGCCGGTGCCACCGGCAAGCAGGATTCCACGCACCAGGGAACCCTAAACAGGGGTGGCAAAGCAGGTAGAGTGCCCAGTCGTGCAGATTTTCGTGACCGGCGGTGCCGGATTCATCGGATCGGCCTATGTCCGGGCCCTCTTGCAGGACGAATATCCGGCCGCGGTGGGGGCCTCCGTGACGGTTCTGGACCTGTTGTCCTATTCCGGCAATCGCGCGAACCTTCCATTGACGGATTCCCGACTGCGCTTCGTTCAGGGAGACATTTCGGATTCGGCCCTCCTACGGGAGTTGCTTCCCGGTCACGACGCGATCGTCCATTTCGCGGCCGAATCCCATGTGGACCGTTCGATCTCCGGTGCGCTGCCGTTCGTGCGGACCAACGTGCTCGGCACGCAGACCCTGCTCGACGCCGCGCGGGCGGCCGGCGTCGGGCGCTTCCTGCACGTCTCCACCGACGAGGTGTACGGCTCGATCGACGAGGGCTCGTGGACCGAGACCTGGCCGCTGGCCCCCAACTCGCCGTACGCCGCCTCCAAGGCCGGCTCCGACCTGATGGCCCTGGCCGCCTACCGCACCCACGGCATGGACGTGGTGGTCACCCGGTGCTCCAACAACTACGGGCACCACCAGTTCCCGGAGAAGGTCATCCCGCTGTTCGTCACCAACCTGCTCGACGGCGAACCGGTGCCGCTCTACGGCGACGGCGGCAACATCCGCGACTGGCTGCACGTCAGCGACCACTGCCGGGGCATCCAGCTGGCGCTCGACAAGGGCCGGGCCGGCGAGGTCTACAACATCGGCGGCGGCACCGAGCTCAGCAACAAGGAACTGACCGGGCGGCTGCTCGCGGCGTGCGGCGCGGACTGGGACATGGTCCGCCGGGTCGAGGACCGCAAGGGTCACGACCTCCGCTACTCGCTCGACATCACCAAGATCAGCGAAGAGCTCGGGTACACGCCGCAGGTCACCCTCGACGACGGGCTCGCCGCGACGGTCAAGTGGTACCGGGACAACCGCGACTGGTGGGAGCCGCTGAAGGCCCGGGCGGCGATCTGATGCGGTGGGTGATCACCGGCGCCGGCGGCATGCTCGGCCGTGACCTGTGCGCGGTGCTGGCCTCGGCCGGCGAGACCGACGTGGTCGCGGCCGGCCGGGACGACCTCGACATCACCGACGCGGCGGCGGTCCGGTCGGCGGTCGACGGGGCCGACGTGGTGGTCAACGCGGCCGCGTGGACGAACGTCGACGGCGCCGAAACGGAGGAGGCGGCCGCGACGGCGGTCAACGGCTACGCCGTACGGAATCTGGCCGAGACGGCCGGAAAGCGGCTCATCCAGGTCTCCACCGACTATGTTTTCGGCGGCGCGGCCACCGCGCCCTACGCCGAGGAGGCGCCGCGGGCGCCGATCAACGCCTACGGCCGGGGCAAGGCGATCGGTGAGCAGGCCGCGTTGTCGGCCGGCGGGTTCGTGGTCCGCACGGCGTGGCTGTACGGCGAACACGGTCCCAACTTCGTGCGCACCATGCTGCGGCTGGCGGCGTCGCGGGAAACCGTGGACGTGGTCGACGACCAGGTCGGACCGCCGACCTGGTCCTACGCGCTGGCCGGGCAGATCGTGGCGCTGGCCCGCTCCGGGGCCTCGCCCGGCGTCTATCACGGCACGGCGAGCGGGTCGACGACGTGGTTCGGGCTGGCGCGGGCCGTGTTCGAGGAGGCCGGGCTCGATCCGGCCCGGGTGCGGCCGACGACGAGCGACAAGTTCGTGCGGCCGGCGCGGCGCCCGGCCTACAGCGTGCTCGGGCACGACCGCTGGGCCGGGACGGGCGTCCCGCCGCTGCCGCCGTGGCGCGAGATGCTGACCGCGGCGATGCCGGTCCTGCGCGACTGACGGCGGGCGCTTCGAGCCGTTCCCGGATGCTTCGTCGCTGTCGCTAGGACCCGTATCCGTAGCCGGATGTGGCGTCGCCGTCCGGGCGGGTGAGCAGGATGGTCACCTCGGCCGCGGGGGAGCCCGGGGTGGCCCGGGCGGCGAACTCCTGGGCCAGTGCGCTGAGGCGCTCGGCGAACTCGTAGAAGGTCGCGTCGTCCATCGGGACCCGGCGCATGTCGTGCAGGCGCGGCCCGCGAGGCGTCTCCGGATCGAAGCGGCGCGGCCTCGGAGGGCGCGGACTCTCGCCGGCGGGCTCGACGGTCGCCGGGCTCGCGCTTTCGGGGGGCCGGCGTGGTTCGCGCGTGCCGGCGCCCTCGCTCGCCGCGGGGCCGGTGGCGGGTCGCCGAGGCCGGGTGGGGAAGCGGATGCCCGTGTAGGCGGTGGCCGGGAGGCCGGTGGCAGAGCCCGGGTCGATCTCCACAGTCAGGTCGAGCCCGGCCGGATCGAGCCCGGCCGGATGGAGTTCGGCGGGCTCGGTGGGACCAGTGGGACCAGTGGGACCGAGCTTGGAGGGCTCGGCTTCGAAAGGCCCACCCTGCGCCGGGCCGTGAGGCTGGGGGACGGTCCAGAGCGGCGTCGGGTAGGGCTCGTCGCCGATCCAGGTGAGACCGGGGATCGGGACCGGCATCCGCAGGGCCGGGGGAGCGGCCGCGGCCGTGCTGACCCAGACCGGGGTCGGGACGCCGTGTTCGCGGCGGGTGGTGCCGACGCGGACCAGGCCGTCGCGTTCGAGCAGCTTGAGCTCGTAGCTGACGACGCCGCCGGGAACACCGAGCCCGGCCGCGAGGCGGGCCACGGAGGCCGGTCCCGCGCTGAGGAGGCCGAGGACCCGGTCGCGTACGTCGCCTGTCATGGCTGACATTCTGGTCCACCCGGTGGGGAGATCAAACAGCGGCGCGCTTCGGCTCGGACGCCGGCCGTCGCCGGGGAGCGGAAAGGGTAACCTCGCCGCATGGCCGACGCCGACGACGTACGCCGGCTGGCGCTCTCCCTCCCGCAGGTGGAGGAGATCGACAGTGACGGCTTCGACTTCCGGGTGCTCAACAAGGGCTTCGTCTGGTCGTACCCGGAGCGCACGCCGGGCAAGCCGCGGGTGATCCGCACCGACATCGCGGTCCTCTACGTCGGCGACGAGGGCGAGAAGCAGGCGCTGCTGCTCGGCGAGCCCGACCTGTTCTTCACCACGCCGGGCTACGACGGGCTGCCGCTGGTCATGGTGCGCCTCGCCGTGGTCTCGGTCGGGCGCCTGACCGAGCTGGTCACCGACGCCTGGCGCATGCGCGTACCCGACGAACTGGCCCAAACCCTCGAGCGCGACGTCTGATCGCCGTTCTTTCCGGGTCGCCGGCGATCACTTTTCCGGTTCCGGCGGGTCTACATCTCGTGGGCTCTGATTCGCCCAGAACCGCGAGAGAGGATCGCAACCGGTGGAGATCAGCAAAGATTCCGTGGCCACCCGGCAGTTGAGCCGGGCCTTCGCCAGCACCCGCGACGTGCTGGCCAAGGTCGGACCCGACCAGTTGGACGCCGCGACCCCGTGCGCGTCGTGGGACGTGCGCGGCCTCATCGACCATTTCATCGGTTCGGCCCGGTGGGGCGCCTCCGCCCTCAGCGGTACGCCCCTGGAGGTGCCCGGCGACGACCAGGCGACCGGCGACCTCCTGGCCGGCTACGACGCCGGCATCAAGGTCGCGATGGACGCCTTCGAGGCCGCCGGCGCGCTCGAGAAGACGGTCGAGTTGCCGTTCGGCCGGTTCTCCGGCGCGGAACTGATGAACATGGTGGCGCGGGACCAGTTCACGCACGGCTGGGATCTCGCGCGGGCCATCGGGTACGACGTCGAGCTCGACCCCGAACTCGCGGGCGGACTGCTCGTCCAGGCCCGGGTCGAGATCGTCGACGCCTACCGCGGACCGGACGGCGAAGGCTTCTTCGGGCCGGCCGCGGAGGCCCCGGCCGACGCGACTCCCGCCGACCGGCTGGCCGCGTTCCTGGGCCGCCCCGTCTGATCGTCGTTGCGGCCGGGGCGCGGGGGCGCCCCGGCCGGCCACAGCAGCCGCCGGTGTTCGAGCGGCGAGGTCATACCGTTGCGCCGGCCCGCCGTCGCGCGCGGCTCGCCGGGACGATCATCGGGGTGCCGGTCTCCGGGTCGTCCAGCACCCGGCAGGGCATCGAGAAGACGTCCTCGACCAGCGCCGCGGTCATGACCGACGAGGGTGGGCCCTGGGCGACGATCGCGCCGTCCCTCATCACGATGAGCTCGGTGGCGTAGCGGCTCGCGTGGTTGAGGTCGTGCAGCACGGCGACGATCGTGCGGCCCCGCTCGTGCAGCTCGGCGCACAGATCCAGCACCTCCAGCTGGTGGGACAGGTCGAGGAACGTGGTCGGCTCGTCGAGCAACAGCAGCGGCGTCTGCTGGGCCAGGGCCATCGCGAGCCAGACCCGTTGCCGCTGCCCGCCGGAGAGCTCGTCGACGAAGCGGTCGGCCAGGTCGAGCACCTCGGTCTGCTTCATCGCGTCCCGCACCGCGGCCTCGTCGGCCGGGGACCACTGGCGGAGCAGGCGCTGATGGGCGAAGCGGCCTCGCGCCACCAGCTCCTCGACCACGATCCCGGCCGGCACGATCGGCGACTGCGGCAGCATGCCCAGTTGCTTGGCGACGAAGCGCGACGGGTAGGACGAAATCGCCTGCCCGTCCAGGTAGACCGCGCCCGAGCGCGGCTTCAGCACCCGGGCCAGCGACCGCAGCATCGTCGACTTGCCGCACGCGTTGGGGCCGACGACGACCGTGAACGAGCCGTCGGTGATGCGTACGTCTAGATCCTCGACCACCACCCGGCGGTCGTAGGCCAGGGTGAGGGCGTCGCCGCGCAACCGGCCGTCGTTCATCGCTTGGCTCCTTGTCCGGCCAGCAGCCAGGTCAGATAGAGGCCGCCGAGCGCGGCCGTGACCACGCCGACCGGCACGTCGTTTCCGGGCAGCACCCGCTGGGCCAGCCAGTCGCTCCCCACGAGCAGCGCGGCGCCCATCAGCGTGGCCGGCAGCAGTCCGGCGCGAGGCGAGCGGGTGAGGCGGGCGGCGAGCGGTCCGGCGGCGAGGGCCACGAAGGAGACCGGGCCGGCCGCGGCGGTCGCCCCGGCGGCCAGGCCCACGCCGGCGAGGGCCAGGAGGGCCCGGCTGCGCTCGACGCGTACGCCGTGCAGCAGCGCGGTCTCGTCGCCCAGCGCGAGCATGTCGAGGTGCCGTCCGAAGTGGAGCGCCACCGGCAGCAGTACGGCCAGCAGGACGCCGACGACCGCCACCTCGGTCCAGCCGGGCCCGTTGACGCTGCCGATCAGCCACACCTGAGCCTCGACCGCCTCGTCGAGCCGGGCCCGGTAGACGAGGAACGAGTTGAACGCGTCGAGCAGCGCCGATACGCCGATGCCCATCAGCACCAACCGGAACGGCTGCACGCCACGCCGGAACGCCAGCAGGTAGATCGTGATCGAGGTCGTCAGGCAGCCGAGGATCGCCCCGGCACCGACCGTCAGGCCACCGCCGCCCAGCAGCAGGATGACGATGAGCGCGCCCGAGGACGCGCCGACCGTGAGGCCGACGAAATCGGGGCTGCCCAAGGGATTGCGGGTCAGCCCCTGGAAGATGGCGCCGCTCAGGCCGAGCGCGGCTCCGACGAAGAGGGTGATCAGCACCCGCGGAAGCCGCAGGTCGTAGACGATGAAGTCGGTGCCCGCGTCGCCTTGGCCGACAAGGCTTTTCAGCACCGCGCCGACCGGGACGGGGAGGTCGCCGCTGGAGAGATTGACCACGGCAACGCCTACCGAGGCCAGGATCAACAGTCCGGACACGATCAGCGCACGCACGTGGACCCGAACCGAGAACCGGCCGCGCCGGGAAGCCAGGTGGCTCACAGGGCACTCAGCCGGCGCCGGCGACAGATCGCGATGAACAGCGGCGCGCCGAGGAAGGCCGTGACCACGCCGACCGGCAGCTCGGCCGGAGCGACCAGCACCCGGCCGAGCACGTCCGAGGCGAGCAGGAGGACCGGGCCGAGCACCACCGAGTACGCCAGGATCCAGCGGTGGTCCGAGCCGGTGAACAGCCGGGCCGCGTACGGGACGGCCAGCCCGAGGAACCCGATCGGCCCGGACGCGGCGGTCGCGGCCCCGCACAGCAGCGTGATCGCGAGCATGCCGAGCAGCCGGACCCGGATCGGCCTGGCCCCCATCGAAGTGGCCGACTCGTCGCCCAGGCCGAGGGCGTTCAGCTGCCGGCCGAGGGTCAGCGCGAGCAGCACGCCGGCCGCGATGAACGGCAGGACCTGAACGATGGTCGAGGTGTCCCGGTCGGCGAGCGAGCCGACGTCCCAGTGCCGGTAGCGGTCGAACGTCTCCCGTCTGGTGACCAGCACCGCCCAGACGATCGCGCCGAGCACCGAGGTGAACGAGATGCCGGCCAGCACCTGGCGTTCCGGCGTCGGTGCCTTGCCGGCTCCGCCGAGGAAGAAGACCGCGAGCGAGGTGAGCGCGGCCCCCGCGAAGGCGAACCAGACGTAGCCGGTGGCGCTGCCGACGCCGAGGAACGCGATCGCGAGCACCACGCCGGTCGAGGCACCCAGGCTGACGCCGAGCAGGCCCGGTTCGGCCAGCGGGTTGCGGGTGAGCGCCTGCATCAGCGTGCCGGCCAGGCCGAGCGCGGCGCCGACCGCGATGCCGAGCACCGTCCTCGGCAGACGCAGCTCGTGGACGATCACCGCGCTGAGCGAGCCGTCGTCGTGCCACAGCACGTGCCAGACCGTGCCGAGCCCGATCGTGCGGCTGCCGACCGCGATGCTCAGCGCGGCCGTGACGATCAGGGCGGCCGTGGCGATGGCGAGCCCGGTCCAGCGCCGGGTGGTGCGAGGCGACGGCTGGGGTGGGGCGTGCGGCTCCGGACGTACGGCGGTGCCAGAGGTCACGTCTATTTCTCCGATGGGGTGGGTGTACTTAGGTACGCCTCAGTGTGGTTAGGTGAGCCTAACCTATCGAATCCGAGAAAGGACCAGCCGTGCGGCTACCCCTCCTCGCTGCGGCAGCGGGACTCGTACTCGTCCTTGCCGCGTGCGGGACCAGCGACACCACGACGCCGTCCGCGTCCGGCAGCAGTGCGGCCGCCGCGGCGTTCCCGGTCACCATCGACCACAAGTTCGGTAGCACCACGATCAAGGCGGAGCCGAAGCGCATCGTCGTGGTCGGCCTCGTCGAGCAGGACGCCCTGCTCTCGGTCGGCGTGGTACCGGTCGGCACCACCGAGTGGTTCGGCGAGCAGCCGGGCGCGATCTGGCCCTGGGCGACCGGCAGACTGGGCGGCGCGGCCAAGCCGGCGGTGCTCACCGACACCGACGGCATCCAGTTCGAGAAGGTCGCGGCGCTGCGGCCCGACCTCATCCTCGGGCTCTACTCCGGACTGACCGCCGCGGACTACAAGACCCTGTCGAAGATCGCGCCGACCGTCGCGCAGCCGCCGGAAGCGCTCGACTTCGGCGCCTCATGGCAGGACGTGACCCGCATCGTGGGCACCGCGGTAGGAAAGAAGCAGCAGGCCGAAAAGGTGGTCGGTGACGTGCAGGCGAAGGTCGCGGCGGTGAGGGCCGCGCACCCCGAGTTCGCCGGCCAGACCGCGCTGATGGCGACCACCTACGAGGGCTACTACGTCTACGGCCCGCAGGACGCGCGCGGCCGGCTGCTCACCGACCTCGGCTTCACGCTGCCGGACGGGCTGGCCGCGGTCACCGGCAAGGACTTCGGGGCCAACCTGAGCCGGGAACGCATCGACATGCTCGACACCGACGTGCTCATCTGGCTGGTCGACGACTACGTCAAGGACAAGGCGAAGATCCAGGCCGACCCGCTCTACGTGAAGCTGGCGGTGAAGACCGAGGGCCGCGACATCTACCTCACCGACACCGAGTTGGAGGGGGCGGCGACCTCGTTCGTGACCGCGCTCAGCCTGCCGTACCTGCTCGACAAGCTGGTGCCGCAGCTGGCGGCGGCGGCCGACGGCAGCCCGGCCACCGAGGTGCGGCGAGCGTCCTGAAGCGGCGGGGCGGGGCTGCGGCCCCGCCCCGGCATCACCCGGCGACCTCCGACGACGGCGTGACCTACTCGTCGGCCGGGCCGGTACGAACGAAGGACGTTGGGAAATCGGCGTCAGGATGCCGGCCGGCCGGGTGGTGGGTCGCGGTCCGGCCGCCGCCGACGGCGTGCGGCACCAGGTCGTACGCGGTTTCGCCGTGCACCGCGAGATCGAGGCCGCCGTGCTCGTCGTCCCGCTCGACCCGGAACCCGACCGTCTTCCTGAGCACCGTCGCGATCACCCAGGTCAGCCCGAACGAGTACGCCGCGACCGTCACCGCCGCCAGCGCCTGCCGCCCGAGCAGCCCCGCGCCGCCGCCGAACAGCAGCCCGCGCGGCCCGCCGGTGACCGTCGCCGTGGCGAGCAGCCCGATCAGCACCGTGCCGACGAACCCGCCGACCCCGTGCACCCCCGCCACGTCGAGCGAGTCGTCGTAGCCCAGCCGGTGCTTGAGCCCGACCATGTAACCGCAGACCACGCCCGCGACGACCCCGATCAGCAGCGCGCCGAGCGGGTTCACCGACCCGCACGACGGCGTGATCGCGACCAGCCCGGCCACCGCCCCCGAGGCCGCACCGAGCGTGGTCGCCTTGCCGTCCCGGATCCGCTCGACCAGGAGCCAACCGGCCACCGCGGCGGCCCCCGCGACCTGCGTGTTGAAGAACGCGACACCGGCCGAGCCGTTGGCGGCCAGCGCCGACCCGGCGTTGAACCCGAACCAGCCGAACCAGAGCAGCCCCGCCCCGAGCACGACCAGCGGCATGCTGTGCGGCCGCATCGGATCGGACCGGAAACCGAGCCGCGGCCCGAGCACCAGGGCCAGCGCGAGCCCGGCCGACCCCGAGTTGATCTCGACCACGGTGCCGCCGGCCAGGTCGAGGATGTGCAGGTGGGCGGCGATCCAGCCGTGGGCGGTGAACACCCAGTGGGCGATCGGCGCATAGACCACGGTCACCCAGATCGCCACGAACGCCACCCAGGTGCCGAACTTGGCCCGGTCGGCGATCGCGCCGCTGAGCAGGGCCGCGGTGATGATCGCGAACATCAGCTGGAAGCCGGCGAACACCAGCGTCGGCACCGATCCGGTCAGGCTCTGCGGCCCGATCCCGGTCATTCCGGCGTACTTCAGGGTGCCGATCAGCCCGCCGCCGGCGTCCGGCCCGAAGGCCAGCGAATAGCCGTACAGCACCCAGACGACCGTCACCACGGCCAGGCAGATGAAGCTCATCATCAGCATGTTGAGCGTGCTCTTGACCCGCACCATGCCGCCGTAGAAGAGCGCCAGACCCGGCACCATCAGCAGCACGAGCGCGGCGCTGACCAGCAGCCAGGCGGTATCACCAGCGGACATGCGACCCCCTTTGGGTCCGTACGGGATGGCCGGCCGCGCTGCCGCAGCCCTCAGCCTCACCATCTCCCGTTTCACGCCCGCGAAGGCGCTGTTTCCGGCGCGTTACGGCCGTGACCCGCCGGTAGCGAGTTGCGGTCGGCCGGTTTCGTCAGCCATAGTGGTTCTTATCTAGCCGAATAAATCGGGGGAGAGCGATGGACCGGACGTTCACCAACCAGGCCCGGCGGGCCCAGATCATGCGGGCGGCGATCGACACCATCGCCGAGCTGGGATACGCGGGGGCGACGTTCGCGAAGATCACCGAGCGGGCCGGCCTGAGCAGTCCGCGGCTGATCTCGTACCACTTCGCGAACAAGGACGAGCTGATCCACGAGATCGTGGTGCACGTCTTCACGGCCGGCGCGGCGTACATGGGCGAGCGGATGCGGGCGGCCCCGACGGTTTCCGCGCGCCTGCGGGCGTACCTCGAGGCCAACCTGGAATTCCTGCGCGACCACCCGGCCGAGATCGCCGCGCTCACCGAGATCGGCCCGCACCTGCGCACCGAGACCGGCCGGCCCTACACGCCGACCGGCGCCCAGGAGGTCAGCGTCGCCCCGCTCGAGAAGCTCCTCGCCGAAGGGCAGGCGGCGGGCGAGTTCCGCGACTTCGACGTCCGCTCGATGGCGGTCATCATCCGCGGGGCGATCGACGGCGCGGCGCGCCGGTTGCGCGAGGAGCCCGACTTCAGCTTTCCCGTGTACGCGGCGGAGGTCGTCACCACCTTCCTGCTCGCGACCCGCCGGGAGGCCTGACGTGAACCGTCTCAGCCGTACGCTCCTGCTCGACGTGGTGGCCCCGCTCGCCGTCTTCTACGGTCTGCGCGCGGCCGGCGCCTCCCCACTGCTCGCCCTGCTGGCCGGGGCGGTCCTCCCCCTCGCCGGCGCGGCGCGCGACCTGGCCGGGCGCCGGCGGCCCGACGGCGTACGCGTCTTCGTCCTCGCCGTGATGACCGTGACCGTGGCGGCCTCGCTGATCACCGGCAGTCCCCGCGCCCTGCTGGTCCGAAGCGCCGTGATGATGGCCGCCCTGGGCCTGTTCCTGCTGTTCACCCTGCGCGCCCGGCGCCCATTCCTGTACGCCGCCGCCCAGACCGTCCTCCCGCCCGGCAAACAGCGAGTCTGGCAGGACAACTGGGACCGTCACCCACCCTTCCGCCGCCTGCTGTGGCTGCTCAGCGCAGTCTGGGCTCTCGGCTGCCTCCTGGACGCGGCGATCCGCCTGGCGCTCGCGCTGACCCTCCCGATCGACTCGGTGCCGGCCCTCGACGCCGCCCTGCTCGTCGCCACCTTGGCGGTCCTGCTGGCGGTCCAGCGCATTTTCGGCCGCGCCTACCTGCGCCGCCACGGCCTCCGCCTCCGCGGCGTCATCCTCGAGCCGACACCGACGGCCGGAGACCGAGCCGGCGACCCGTCACCCGACCCGCACGGGCCCGACCCGCACGGGCCCGACCCGCACAGGCCTGACCCGCACGGGCCCGACCCGCAGCACCGGCCCGAGCCCGCCGGACCGCTCCCATGACCGCCGCGGTCGGCCCGGTCGCCCTGGTCACGGGCGGCGCGAGCGGCATCGGCGCCGCCATCGCCCACCGGCTCGCGGCCCGCGGCTACCGAGTCGCCATCGTCGACCGCGCCGCGCCCGCTCCCGTCCCGGGCCGCGGCGCCGCCGGGGACGAAACCGGGGCGGAACCCGTAGGCCTCAAGGTCACCGCGCCGGATGACGACGTCCACCCCGCCGACACCGATCGCCT